>CACXFC010000071.1 GCA_902766835.1 uncultured Coriobacteriaceae bacterium
CCCCTGCGGCCCTTCCTTCCCGGCGGGGCCAGGGTCGAACGCACCCTGGCCCCGCTCTTTTAAGCACGTATCGCGCGGTGTAGACGAGGAGTGGCACATGATTCTTGCGATTGACATTGGTGGGACCTTCGTAAAGTGGGCGGTGGCCGACGGTTTGGAGCTGACAAACGCCCGTGGCAAGGTGCCTACACCGCAGGATTCCTTTGAGGAGCTGGTCGAGACCATAGCGTGTCTTGCGGGGGACCTGCCCGAGCAGCCCGAGGGCATTGCCGTGAGCCTGCCTGGAACCGTCGATGCAGCCACAGGCTTCATCGTGCAGGGAGGAGCGCTCCAGTACGCGAACGACCGCAATCTTGTCGACGCGCTGCACGAGCGCTTGGGCCTGCCCGCCTCAATCCAGAACGACGCGCGCTGTGCCGCTCTTGCCGAGCTTGCGCTGGGCGAGCTCAAGGGTTGCACGGACGGCGTGATGGTGGTCATTGGCACGGGTGTGGGCGGAGCCGTGGTGAGCGGTGGCCGCCTGGTGACTGGCGCCACCGGTGCGGCGGGCGAGCTCTCCATGCTGGCGGTGCGCCCGCTGCGCGGCGAGGGCATGGGCGGCCTGCTGGGCAACCGCGCTGGGATGCGAGGACTGCTTGCGAAGGCGGCAGAGACCCTTGGTCGCGAGAGCCTGACGGGCGAGGAGCTCATCGCTCTGGTGAACGAGGGCGATACCCAGGCCACGGCAGCGCTCGACGATGGCCTCGCAGACCTCGCAGATGCCCTGCTCTCCCTGCAGTTCCTGCTCGATCCGCAGCGCTTTGTGATTGGTGGCGGCATCTCGGCAGACGAGACGTATATGGCGCACCTGCTCGCAGCCTACGATGGGGCCTTCGCGGCGCTGCCGTTCCCGGCACCACGTGCCGAGGTGGTGCCCGCGCGCTTCCGCAACGACGCGAACTTGCTGGGTGCCGTGGTCCATTACGGCACGGCTGCCCGATAGACGATTGACTTCAGCGCCCGTGCGGCGCAAGAAAGGGGATGCATCATGTCTGAGCTTACTGACGACATCCGTAGGGTCTTCAAGGAGGGCGACGACGTTCGCGACGAAGGCCTCACGACGCCCGCCGGCGTGATTCGCCACGACGACATCGCCTATGGTCCGGACAAGAACTGGCAGGTGATGGACCTCTACCTGCCCGAAGGCGCAGATGGCCAGCTGCCCGTGATCGTGTCCGTCCACGGCGGCGCGTGGGTCTACGGCGATAAGGAGCGCTACCAGTGGTATTGCATGGACCTGGCGCTCCGTGGCTTTGCGGTGGTCAACTTCACCTATCGTCTGGCGCCGGACTTCAAGTTTCCGTCGAGCCTCGAGGATGCCTGCTTGGTCTTCTCCTGGGTGCTCGACCATGCCGATGAGTACCGCCTTGACACCTCCCACGTCTTTGCGGTGGGCGATTCGGCTGGAGCGCATCTGCTGGGCCTCTTCTCCAACCTGTGCACCAATCCGGCCTATGCGGCCAAGGTACCCGTGAAGGCGCCCGAGGGCTTTGCGCCGGCGGCCGTGGCGCTCAACTGTGGCCAGTACCACACCGTGCTGGACGATCCCGAGGAGCTGACGGCACAGCTCATGGCCGAGTACCTGCCCGATAAGGGCACGGACGAGGAGCTCGACCTCATCGAGGTCGTGGGCTACGTGACGCCCGCATTCCCGCCCGCTTATGTGATGACCTGCGAGGCCGACTTCCTGCACGATCAGGCCGCACCGCTTGCCCAGGCCCTGCGTGACGCCGAGGTGTCCCATGAGCTGCACGTCTATTGTGGTGTGGGGGATAAGCTCGGCCACGTGTTCCACCTCAACATGAAGAGCAGCGACGCTCGCCGCTGCAACGATGACGAGTGCGCGTTCTTCAAGCGGTTTCTGTAGCGGCAGGCAACGCAAGTAGGGGAGGAAGAAACGTGACCACGGTCTTTCCAAAGGATTTCATCTGGGGCGCCTCGACAGCGGCCAACCAGTACGAGGGCGGCTACGACGAGGGCGGCAAGGGCCTCTCGGTGCAGGATGTGCTGGCGACGACGCCTGGCGGGCATCGCGCAGAGACCGAGCGGATCGAGCCCGGCCGGTATTACCCGAGCCATGTGGGATCCGACGGCTATCATCACCTGGAGGAGGACGTCGAGCTGCTGGCTGGTCTGGGCGTAAACGGCTACCGCATGTCGCTCGCTTGGACGCGCATCTTCCCCAGCGGTGACGACACCGAGCCCTGCGAGGAAGGTCTGGCCTACTACGACCGTCTCTTCGACCAACTGCTTGAGCGTGGAATCGAGCCCATTGTGACCATGAGCCACTACGAGCCGCCACTTGCGCTGGCACGCCAGGGTGGCTGGTCAAAGCGCTCCACCATCGACCTCTTCGTACGCTACGCGGAGACCATCGTGCGCCGCTATCTGGGCAAGGTACGCCGTTGGATCACCTTCAACGAGATCAACTGCACGCAGGTGCCCTTTGGCATCATGACTGGTGCGGGCATCCTCATGCCCATGTTTGGTCCGGACAACACCGAGCAGTTGCGTTATACGTGCTTGCACAACCAGTTTGTGGCCTCGGCGCGCGTGGTGCGCCTGGCGCACGAGATTGACCCCACGCTGCAGGTGGGCTGCATGATAGCGAGCATGCACAACTATCCGCTTACCTGCAATCCTGCAGACGTGCGCGCGGCGCAGGCGCAAAACCAGATGAGCTTCCTCTTTGCTGGCGATGTTATGGTGCGCGGAAGCTATCCAGGCTACGCGCGGCGCTACTTTGCCGAGCACGGCATCACGCTTGACGTGACGGCTGAGGATGAGGCGACGCTCGCAGCTGGTACGGTGGACTTCTACAGCTTTAGCTACTACATGACTAACTGTGCGGGGACCGATCCCAACGCGGAGCAGACTGCGGGCAACTTGGTCACGGGCCTCAAGAACCCCTACCTCGAGGCAAGCGAGTACGGCTGGCAGATTGATCCGACGGGTCTGCGCATCCTGCTCAATGACCTATGGGACCGCTACCAGCTGCCGCTCATGATTGTGGAAAACGGTCTGGGCTGCCACGATGACCTGGTGGTGGATGCTGACGGTACGCGCCACGTGGATGACGACTACCGCATCGACTACCTGCGCCAGCACATCGACGCGCTGCGCGAGGCGGTGTCCGACGGCGTGGGCGTGGTGGGCTACCTGCCCTGGAGCGC
>CACXFC010000072.1 GCA_902766835.1 uncultured Coriobacteriaceae bacterium
CGTGGACTGGGGGCAATTAAGGGACACGCCCTTTTTTGCCCCGCGGGGCAAAAAAGGGCGTGTCCCTTAATTGCCCCTCGTATACCATCATGATTAACGCTGCGCTTCCCACTCGCTGCGCAGGATGCCGTATACACACAGGTCGCCGATGCCAGCGTTGCTGCGTCCCGCCTGGCGGAGCGTTCCCTCATGGGTCATTCCGCAGTGCCGCATGACCCTGCCGGAGTTGGGGTTGCGCGCATCGTGCTTGGCGCAGACGCGCAGCGCGCCTACCTCGGCAAACATGAAGTCGATTACTGCGGCTAGCGCCTCACTCACAATGCCCTGATGCCACCATTGCCTGCCGATGCAGTAGCCAATCTCGGCCGACGAGACCGCCTCGTCGAGCGATACGACGCTGATGGATCCAATCGGCTCGCCAAGCTCGCGCAGCTCAATGGCCCACTGATAGAAGTCCGGTCGCTCGTACTGCGCAACCCAGCTGTCTGTCACCGCCTGCGAAACGCCAGTCGAAACGTGGGCTGGCCACGTGAGGAACCGCGTGACCTCCTGGTCGCTCGCCCAGTTCGCAAACATGGCCTGTGCGTCGGCCGCCACAAAGCGGCGCAGCACAAGACGCGTGGTTTCAAGCGTTACGGTTCCTTGGTGGTTCACGGGTTCCCCCTTGTATAACGAAAGCGGGGCGGTTCGGCACCCTTGGCACGCGAACCACCCCGCTTCTTCTGAAGCTAAACAGCTTGCTGGCCTTACGCGGCCTCGGCCAGCTCCTCCTCAACGGCGGGGGTGTAGGTGATGCCGTCGCCGTAGATGGTGGTCCAGTCGTTCTTCATCGAGACGGGCACATAGCCAAACTCCTGGCACTGGGCGAGCATCTCGCCGGCCTTCTTCTGATTGCCGTTCTCACGCTCGAGGTCGTCGCAGCACAGCTGGAAGGCGGCGGAGCGATACTTGGGGTTGGAGAGGGCGTAGTTGTCCATGGCGAAGTCACCCGAGCTGTTGCCAAACGAGAGAACCGGCTGCTTGGCAATCTCGCGCTGGATGATGTAGCACTTGTTCTCCTTGAGGGTCTTCATGAGGAACTCGCCACCCAGCACAAGCTTCTCGTCCTGGGAGAAGGTGTAGTCGAGGCCGTCCTTGTCGCCCTGGCTGGAGCCGACGAGCGACTCGTCGGAGCCCAGGATGTGGTTGAGCGGGAGATCGATAGGGCAGAGCTCGGAGCTGAAGAGGCCGCGCATGATGAGGCGGTCGGTGCCGGACATGCCGTAGACCTCAAAGCCGTTGGCCTGGAGGTACTGAACCACCTGCACCATGGGCTTGTAGAAGCTCTCGCCACGCTTCATGCCCGGATAGCTGGGCATCTCGGACTCGGCAAACTTGTGCACGTAGTCGTAGAACTCATCGACGGTCAAGCCCTTGAAGGCGGAGGCGATAGCCTGACCATGCTCGACGGGCAGCTCCTCGTACTTGGTGCCGTTCTCGTTCTGGTCGATGATCTTAGCGGCAACGGCCTTCTCGAAGTCGGAGGCCTTGTCCTTGTAGTCCGGATCTTCCGTCACGCGGTAGACGAGCAGCGTGTAGTCGAAGTAGTTGGGGTCGGTCTCGTTGAGCAGCGTGCCGTCGATGTCGAACGTGGCGATGCGGTCCTCGGCAGGGATGAAGTCGGGGGACGACTCGTCGGTGACGGCCTCAACGTAGGCGACGAGCTCCTTCTTGAGCGGGGCTTCGTCGGTCCAGAGGCTCAAGGGATCCTCGGCATTGGCTGCGGGCTGGGTCTCCTTGCTGGCCTCGTTGCCTGCCGCCTGGTTGGCGGGGCTCTGTGCTGCCGGCTTGGAGAGGATCAGCACACCCAGCACGGCGCAAGCGCAAAGCGCAGCGATGGCGACGACGCGCCATATGCTGGGGACAAGCTTCGTTTGGTTGTCCACATTTACTCCAATCGTATAAAACATGATTACTTGAATATCATACGCTCAGATTGGCGTGCCGTCTCAAGAAACCGGACTACTCCAGCACCTGCCCCGCGGGGCAGCAGCATCGCCCCTTTGAAATGGTGCTCACACCCTGAGGACGCATCCCTCTTGGTAGTTGGGCAAGAGGGAGTCCCTTGTCACAAGCACCAAGCCATCGACTTTTGCCTGGCAGAGCATGATGCGGTCGAAGGGGTCGTTGTGCGGGGGCCTACCCTCCTCATAGCGGAGGGTGGACAGGGCAAGTACGTGGCGCTCGGCTATCTGCAGGCACCCAAAGCCAGCTTGTTGGCACCAGTCCAGAACCTGATTGGCATCAACAAGCAGCTTGTCGGGATGCGCCTGATGCTTTATCGCCAGTTCCCATAGCGAGGCGACGCTAAAGAATGGCTGATTGTGCGGATTGGTGATGAGCGATCGTGCTCGGCTCGGCAGGCGCGGGTCGTCGGAGAGCGCCCAAAGCAACACATGCGTATCAAGAAGAAGCTTCATGCTATGCCACCCCAAAGAGCTCGGCAATCTCAGCATCGGCGTCGTCGAGGTCCCATCCCTCGGCCGTGATGGGCACACCCCTGGCCACGCCAATCCGCTGGGCAGGGGAGTCGTCTTCATATCTGACGAGCATAGCGACGGGATGGCCATTGCGTGCGATTGCGATGCGATCCTCAAGCCCATCCTCAAGCAGCTTCACGAGTGCCGAGAGCGTGCTCTTTGCCTCCAGCATGTTGACCTGCGTCATGGCTCCTCCCAACCTTAGCTAAGCTAGCTAAGTATAGCATGCATTCAAAGCCCCCGGCTATGCAGGGGATGATTACCGTTCCCTCGTGGGTCATGCCGCAATGTAGCATGACCCTGCCGGAATTGGGGTTGCGCGCGTCGTGCTTGGCACAGATGCGCAGGGCTCCCACCTCGGCAAACAGGTAGTCGATGACCGCGGCGAGGGCTTCGCTCGTGATGCCTTGACGCCACCAGCCCTTGCCAATGCAGTAGCCAATCTCGGCCGATCCGACCTCTTCCAACAGCTCAACCACGCTAATGGAGCCAATCGGCTCGCCCAGTTCGCGCAGCTCGATGGCCCACTGGTAGAAGTCTGGCTGACGGTACTTCTGCACCCAGCTCGTACTACGGCCTCTGTGACGCCCACGGTCACATGGACGGGCCACGTGAGAAAACGGGTGACATCCTCATCGTATGTCTAGTTGGCAAACATCGCCGGCGCATCGTCTAGCACAAAACGGCGCAGCACAAGACGCTCGGTCTCAAGACGGACGGTCCCTTTGTGGTTCATGATGGTCCTATCGGTGTATTTGCTATGTTGCGGGCTAAATTAGGCGGTTTCCTCGGCGTAACAAGACAGAATCTCCAACCGAGTCTTGCAACCTGTCTTCTTGAGCAAGTTAGTCATGTGGAACTTCACAGTTCGCTCAGAGACGAAAAGCTCGCCCGCAATCTCGGCGTTGGTCTTTTCGGTGAGCACGAGGCGCAGTACGTCGCGCTCGCGGGCCGACAGACCATGGGTGGCGGCAAATCGCTCGAATCGAGCCTGTTCCTGCTGCTTGGGAGAAACAGGCTCAGGCTCCGGCTTTGGCGCAAACATGTGCAGGTACAGCTGCAGAAAGACCATTGCCGTAGCCACAAAGAGCACGGCGGTAACAACGATGAGCGCAACGGGTTTGTCTGCAAGCGCCAGGTGAAGCGAAGTGCCCAAGGCGTCGCCCACGTGGCGAAGCAGCATGCCCAATCCCGCTAGGTAGGGAAGGCCGGCCTCCGCGGCAAGGTCGACGGTCAGTAGCACGCCAAAGAGCACGTATATGCCGGTGAGCAGGTAGCCGAGCACCCACAGGGGGATGCCCGAGGCACCTGCTCCCGAAAGGGCCAGCATGAGAAAGGGCATGACGAGGGAAAGCCCGCAGAGCACAAGGCCAAAACGGCGGTCACGATCGCTGGCAAGGCCAGCTGCCACTAACCCCACGCCGTACAGGATCCGCGAGAACTCGAGGTTGACGCCAGAGCTAAGGTCCGCAGCCGGAAAGGCAAAGCCTGCCGTCTTGACCAAGCTGCCCAGAACGATGGCAGCGCACACGAGTGACAGCGTGATGTAGTCTAAGGGCTGAGGCTGGTTATCAGGTTTCGGTGCTCTCTCTTCGTTGTCGAACAAGGCCTTGGCTGGACGCGTCAGCACCACGACGCCAACGCTCATAACCAGACAGCATGCCAAGCAGGGCACGCCTCGAGCGAGCGCTCCGCCCACCGAAAGCGAAAGCAGCCAGGTGAGCAGGGTTGATGCGCCGTAGCCACAGCCAAAGGCGGTGCCTCGATGCTCCGCCCCTACATGCGTGCAGAGCAGCTCAAGGTAGTAACCCTGAATTAGGCCATAGAACACATTTGCCAGACATCCACAGACAAGGACGAGGGAAGAGCTGGTCGAGAGCGTGGCTGGGGCAAGCACAAGGAGATGCGCCGTCAGGGCGGACAGAAGCAGCTGCCACGTGTTGTCCCGCATTGGCTTGCGGAGCACAAACAGGTAGAGCGCCAGGCCGGCTGCCTGCATTAGGTAGCCGCACACCATCGTAAGAAACTCGACGGATACGGGGAGCGGCAGACTCATGGCGTGATACAGCCACGACAGGTAGCCGGTGGACGAAAGAAGGAAGCACAGGCAGATGACGAGGGCGATAAGGGCCCAGTCCTTTCGCATTGCTGCGCGCTCGCCCATGCCCTCACCTCCCGTCAGCCCCCGCAAACCGGTCATGCGCATCTGCCCATGATAGGAGATTTGCAAGAGCTTTGCCGTGACGTGCCAAGGGGCCAGGTGGCGCCGGCCGAATATGCCAGCCAACGTTTCCGCAGGTAGAAGGCCACCTGTACCAAGTCAGTACCTGCCTTTTCGGACCCCTTGCCATAGGGTGGAACATGGCTAGCTATCTACACTGACCGCTCTCGGATGAAACGAGGCCGCTCATGAGGTCACAGACGCTCCGCAAACCCCTCGCCCTGCTCCTGTCCCTTGCCCTGGCCTTGGGAGGTGTGCCCACGCAGGCCCTTGCCGAAGAGGTGCTTGACGAGGAGGCTACCGTTGTGGTGGAGGATGCAACGGAGGACGTTCCGGTTGATGCAGACGTCAATCTTACGGCTCAAGAGGATGCTCAGGAGTGGGTTGACCCCAGTGGCACCTTTAGGTATCGCTACACAGTCGAATATGACGATTTTGGGCATGAGGGGGTCGTGGTCGAGAACATTGACGTCATCGGCGACCACGAAGAGAGCTCCCTCAACCTTATCGTTCCCGATACCATTGACGGGAAGCCCGTCATTGCTCTGGGTGTAGGCGAAAGCTGGGTAGACCCTCTCTTCGACTGGAGCTCAAGCCAGACTCAAAATGAGGCAATTGGAAGCGTCACCATTCCGGCAGCCGTGCAGCGGCTCGGTGTGGGTGCCTTCTACAGCTCGAACAGCAAGCTCAAGATTACGACGGTTACCTTTGCGGAAGGAAGCCAGGTTATTGAGATTCCTCTCCGGTGCTTTAGTTATTTGAGCATCGAGTCCATCACGCTGCCTGAGTCTCTCCAGACCATTGGCGATTATGCCTTCCAAAGCTGCAACAACCTCACCTCAATCGAAATTCCCGAGGGCGTTACCTCCATAGGCGAACAGGCATTCCAGCCGAGCACGCATCAAGGCCCCGCTATTGGAAACTTCACCTACGAGTTTGTGAGCTCGTCATCGCTTGAGAGCGTCAGGCTGCCTAACAGCCTCAAGAGTATTGGCCGACGTGCTTTCTACGGCAACCTCCCGCTAACCAGCGTGACGTTTGGCTCGAGCATGACCGAAGCCCAGCTCGAGACCATCGGCGACTACGCCTTTGCTGCGACCTCGCTCAACAGCGTCGAGCTTCCTGACACCGTGACCTCAATTGGCGAGAGTGCCTTTGACTGGGAGCCGATCAACGAGGGTCTCAGCTTGTGGAATCAGTCTTACCTACGCGAGGGTCCCGGCACGCTTGCCAGCGTGCAGCTTGGCTCGAGTCAGGAGACGTCCCAACTCAGAACCATTGGCATCAACGCCTTCCGCGACGCCTCCATCACGACCATTGCACTACCCAACACGCTTGAGGCGATTGGCTACCAGCACGACGCAGATAGAGATTCGTGGGCGACTCCTTTTGATAGCTGTACGCAGCTGCAGAGCATTGCATGGCCCACGGCCCAGACGCCACAAGGCTTCACCACAGTCGGTGGCTTTTGGAACTGCTGGAGCCTCTCTGACGACGACGTCATCAACAACCTTCCCTCGTGGATAGACACCATCGACGACTACGCCTTTGCCAATACCGCCTTCACAGACATTGTCATTCCCGATACGGTGACTTACGTTGGCAAGCTTGCATTTGAGCAGGGCTTCATTCAGGCCAATGGGTACACCGACTATGCCGACAAGCCAGAGGGTCTGGGACTGAACAGCCTGGTTATCGGATCTGGCGTTGCCAGTATCGGTGAGCATGCGTTTGACAGCAACAAGCTCACTTCGCTTGTTATCAAGGACAGTACGACGCCGCTTGTTATTGGCGACTTGGCGTTTGCATACAACTACGAACTCGATGGCGTCGACATCGTGCTGCCCAAGCGTGTGTCGCGTTTGGGGGGCGGGACGTTCTGGCGCGTCGGCGATAATCCTGACGAGGAAGACTACGACGCCCATAACAGCTACTACATCTACAACAAGGACCTCACGTTTACGTACTTCGATGAGGCATACGAGGGAGATTACCAGTACGACCCGTGGTGGAACTCGGGCGACGATTCGAGTGTGGTGTATTATCCGCAGGATGCGGCCGAAGACTCCCAGGTCATGCGGATGAAAGCCTCCTACGATGAGTTTTGGACTGACTCGTCAAGCGGCTTGCGTTGGGAGCCCTTTGATGCCGACGACCAGACGGTGCGCCATACCATAACGGCTACGCTGCCTGCGGGAGCGGTAGCCCTGCTTGAGGTCGATTATCAGGCCATGACGCCGGAGCTCACCGAGCGGGAAGGAGCCCAGATCCTTACGGCCAGGGTCGCGGAGGGTTCCAACGTCCTGCTTCACGTGTATTTGGACGACTACGTGGACTACGTCATCTCGCCAGCGGGTACGGGGGAGGCCTCGCTACTCACGGCCAGCTGGAACGTCACGGTCACCACGGACGACATGGTGCCGCTCTCCACAACCGGTGGCCTTCAGGTCAAGCTCACGGGTGCCTATGCGACCGATGCCAACGTCGCCATTATCGATGCCGCAACTGGTGCCGTCGTGCGCCAGGGCACTGCGGCACGTGCGCTCGTCTACATCGCCGAGGAGCTGCCCGCTGGCACCTATACGGTCGTGGCATATGCCAAAAACGACGCCTTCTCACGCATTACCAGTCTGGCGGACTTCGAGCTTCTGGGCTTTGGGGAAAGTGACTACGTCACGGCGGACGTGACGGTTTCTGCGCGCGGGGCAACCGAGGTCACGCTCACGCCGCCCGAGCTCAATGCCGAGCATATCTCTGGCGTGCTGGCGTCGGGCGAGGTATTCATACCCCTCTCGCGTACGGTGCCCGGCATAGCCTTCAGCGCGCAGATTCGCTACGAGATGGCGGACGGTCGCGAGGCGGATGAGCTGCGCGTCAGTCTTCCCGAGGGCATCGAGCCAGTGCTGGCCTCGTCGGTCGCCAAGAAGTATGGCGTTGACGGCTACGACCCCGATACGCACACCCTGACGCTGACAGGCCTTGCCGAGGCCGACCGCACGTCGGGTCTCATCGCGGTGGGTCTTACGGCCAGCTCCGCTGCCGCAGGCAACCAGGCCATCGCAGCATCGGTTACGAGCGGTAACGTGACGGTGCCCGTGGGCTCTGCTCCCATCGAGGTCAACGCTCTCTCGCTGGACGTCCCCCAAAGCAGCCTTGGCTCGACGGAGTTTGACGTAACGGTGTACGCCGCACCCCAGACCGACGTGCGCTTCCGGATCGGCCAGACGGACTTAGACGTTACCTGCACGACCAACAAGGTCGGCCGTGGCACGGCTACGCTCACCATCCCGGAGGACGAGCTGAGCATCTACGTCTTCTCGTACACGGTGACCGCTCTGCTGGACGATGACAGCCAGGTGAGTGTCTCCGACCAGGTCTACTACCAGTACGTCGACGAGGAGATTCCGTTCAGTCCCACCGTGCGGGATTTCTCCTTTGTGCATGCCAAGGAGGAAGTGGTCCTGGCTAAGGACGGCAAGGACTGTTCTGGTGGATACTACACTGTGGTGGCGGTCCCCTCCGCGCACAGGGACCTGTATTCTCCCACGTGGCCGTTTACGGCGACCGTAGACTGCGCGATGGAGTTGAACGACACCATGGTGCTCGAACTGGGCATGCTGGACGGTAGCGTGCGCTACGAGACGATGGTGCTCACAGGCGCGACCGACGTTGGCCAAGGTGTCAAGCGCTATGTCTACACCGCCGACGTGGCCATTGGCGATGGCGACATCGAGCACCCGCTCGAGTCCAAGGACATCCCGGTGCGCTTTGACGTGGTCCCCGAGGTAGCTGAGGGTGCTACGCTGCCGCCCATGTCGCAGGAAGCCTACGACAGCATCAAGCAGTATACCGTGCTGAGGGGTAGCAAGAGACCGGAGGCGAGTCTGCCTGCCAACATCGAAGCTCTGCTTTCTACGGTAGGTGCCGAAGAGTGGGCGGGCATCTTCAACGAGAGCTATCGCCACGAGAACTGGAGCCACGACAGCGAGCCGTACCGGCAGTGGGAGGCCCTCCCGCCCGAGATGAAGGAGCGCTACCAGGCGATAGAAGACCTCATCGGCTTCCTCTACGATACGCTGGCTGTCATGATGGGCGACAAGCAGGCCCTGCCCAAGTACGCTTCCCTGGAGGACTACCTCTATGACAACTATGGGTATCAGACAGGCCAGACGCTAAGCTCCGCGGCGCTCGCAGGCGAGGGTTACCGCATCATCCAGGATGGCGACACGTCGAGCGTGCCCGGAGCCGTCACCCCAACCGCGACGGGCGAGATGAGGACGCCCGAATGGGTGGCCGTGCGCTACGCTGACGTTGACGGGTTCGAGATTGAGGGGCTCGAGACGATGGACGAGTCCGGGCTCACCGTGCAGCAGTCCTCCTCGCAGAAGGCCATCAAGCTGCGCGACGCCAATGGCAACGCGTACGAGGTCAAGGTGCCCACCAACGTGACGGAGGCCACCAAGATCCCCGGCGTCTCTGCCGAGGACATCCTCTCCAACGGACTTGATTCGCTCTCCAGAGAGATGGAAGGCTTCAAGGCTGACGCTACGACCTTGGACGTGGAAGGCATCGTGACGAGCCTTGTGGCCAATACGGATACGAGCGCGGGTTTCTTAGCCACCGTAAAGGCAAGCTACGATGCCGAGAAGAAGGTCATGCATGTGATGAGCAACGAGGAGTTCACCGAACGCGTGAACGAGCTCAAGCGCCTGAACATGATGGATGACTACTATCAGAAGAACAACCCGGGGTCGGTCTGCCAGAGGGCCATCCAGCAGGAGAAGGTGTTCCTTCAGAACTACCTGAACGACCTCATGCAGCTGAACCCGATGCTGCGGATGGACGCGAGCGTCTCTGCGGTGACGGCCGGCGCCGGAGAGCTCTCCATGCACATGAGCAAAATCGGGCCCCTTGAGGCACTGGGGGAGAGGATTGGCAATACGGCCACCGCAGCGTCGATTATTTGGGCGTTTGACTCGGATGCGGCTATGGGCGACCTCATGCGCAAGGCCAACTATGACCTCGCCGTGCTTAAGAAGTATCGTGCCTACCGTGAGAGTGTCTGCCGCCACGACGCGTTCGGCAAGCTTCACTACAAGAAGGCGGGCATTCTCGATCCGTCGGGCTACGTCTACGAAGGCGCCGATGACGCACGGGTGAGTGACGTAACGGCCACCATCTACCAGCTAGTGGATGGTGAGTGGGTGGCTTGGGACGATGCGGCCGACTACGACCAGACCAACCCGCAGCAGACAGGCGAAGGCGGTCTCTTTGCCTGGGATGTGCCTGCCGGCAGCTGGAAGGCACGTTTTGTCAAGGAGGGCTACGAGGAAGCATGGTCGCAGATCATGGACGTGCTGCCCGAGTGGACCAATGTAGCCGTCAATATGATTCGCAACACGGCGCCCACGGTGGCCGAGCTGGATACCGTACTTGAGGACGGGACTGCCTATGTGGATGTGGTGTTCGATCAGTACATGAACATTGATGAGCCAATTGACATCACGATTGACGGAGAGGCGCCCGGCGAGCACGCGTGGCTTAGCGTACAGGACGGGCGTGACCGCGACGGTAACGAGGCGCAGCTCTCACGTACGCTGCGCGTGCCGCTTGGAGCCGATGCGCAGCCTGGATCCACTGTACAGCTGGCTCTGTCGGGCGCAAAAAGCTATTCCGGTATGGCCATGGAGGCGCCTTACGAGCGGGCGGTAAAAGTGCCTTACCCACCGCTTGGCTGGCACTTCATTGACGTGGATGACACCAATCCCAACGAGAGCGAGCGCACGCCGCACTACGAGGACATCAACTGGCTGGCTGAAGAGCGCATATCCACCGGCTGGGCGCTCGCCGACGGCAGCCACGAATTCCGCGGCATGAGTCCGGTGGTGCGCCAGGACATGGCGGCGTTCCTGTACCGCCTGGCGGGCAGCCCCGCCTATGTGCCCACGCCGGATGACGTGGCGGCCTTCGTCGACGTGGACGGCTCCACCCCGCACTACACGGAGATTCTCTGGCTGGCGAGCGAGGGCATCAGCCAGGGCTGGAACGTCGGCGGCGGCAGGCGCGAGTTCCGTGGCATGGAGACGGTCAAGCGCCAGGACATGGCCGCGTTCCTGCGCAGACTCACCGGCCGTATGGGAGGTGATGCCCAAATGCCCGATGGTGCGTCCAACCCGTTCTACGACGTGGACTCCACCAACCCCGACGAGAATGCCCGCACCCCGCATTGCGAGGACATCGTCTGGCTAGCCGGCACGGGCGTGACCACCGGTTGGGACGAGGGCAACGGCCGCAGGAGCTACCGCGGCATGAATGACGTGGTGCGCCAGGATATGGCCGCCTTCCTGCACCGTCTGGACACGTACATCAAGGAGCACCCAGCGGCATAGGAACCGGGACGCGGGACACAAAGGGACACGCCCTTTGTGTCCCGGGCGCATGCGAAAGGGGGTCGCATCCGATTTGGACGCGACCCCCCCTCATCTAGCGTAGGTTAGTGACCGTGCGCTTGTAACGGCTCTCTTCCTTAGTCGTCTTCGCGATCGATGGGCAGGCACATGCAGCGGCAGCCGCCACGGCCGCGGGACAGCTCGGGTGCCGCAAAGGCGTGCACC
>CACXFC010000073.1 GCA_902766835.1 uncultured Coriobacteriaceae bacterium
CCGCCTTGGGCAGCCAATCATGGTGCATCAACCGTTTACGCGGCTGCTCCGTCGTCTGGTCGACCGTCTGTTGTGTTGTCTGGTCTGTTAACAATTCCCAACCCCACCTGCGTGGTGATCCTCTTTCCACCCACCTGAAACTCGAGGAACGCCAGGCACTTCGATCTGTTAACGCGTACAATCTGGCCTTCGCGGCCAACCAAGGGCCCTTCGGTTACCACCACGGTGTCACCGTCTTTGTAGGCCATGCTCATGGGAACCGTGCGGTCCCCCTTGTGCGTGGTTGCTTCCAGCCACGCACGGTCTTCCTCGCCAAGGGGCGCAAACGTCTCTCCAACGGTGAGCAGCCGCGTGAACTTGGGCACGCGGTAGAGCACCTGACGCAAGTGAGCCGGGTGGCGCGTGATGGCCACCACATAGCCGGGAAGCAGGCGCTTGCGCAGGTCTATCCACTCGCCGTGAATCTTGTGGCGCGTGACGTACTGCGGCGAGAAGCACTCTTCAAGCAGCTGGTAGCCGTCCTCGTCCGACTCTAGGCTTGCCTCGGCGCCCACGCGCTCGATGAGCTGGCACATGGCCTGCTCGCGGCCGGTTTCCACCTGTATGACGTACCACTTGGGCTGCCGTGTGTGCATGGCAGGCCTCGCTTTCACCTGGCCGTGGGTGCAATGCGGCGCGCGAGGCGCTGGCGTTGGTTTTGGCCACCGCTTCGCATGGCTGAGAGCAGCCCACGAAAGAGACGTATTCAACCCCTTGCCACCTGCATGAACCCTCGCATAGGAGTTGCTCACCGGAGGAAGATATGTGGTGCAGCGATACCGCTGAAAGCAGCACACTGCGGTGGACCTACGGACGCGCGCCGTGGGCCCATCGAAATGAGCTACGAATTTCTAGCATATCTGTTCTTGCTTACAACGATGTAACCAAAGCTGACCCGTAACGTGCCAAATCTGACATGCGGTTTTGTTAGCAACCCCCTCGTCTACGAGCCCCATCCCCATGCTAATACAGGGTGCAATTGTACTCTTGTCACAAGTGCAAAAAGCATGGTTCACCAAGACTGCGTACGCGTGGAGCGTGAGCGGTAGGGCCTGAGGTGGGGCGTGGCGTGCGCTGTCCTCCGCCGCCGTCTGGGGGTGCGCCAAACTCCCCGGCATTTTGCTGCTCCCGCATGCGAATACAAGCTCGTGCCCATCCACATGGAGCAGCAAATTGCCGGGGAGTTTGGCGCACCTTTGTCCCCTGTCGCATGACGCCGTTTCACCTGGGGGCAATTAGGGGACACGCCCTTTTTTGCCCCGCGGGGCAAAAAAGGGCGTGTCCCCTAATTGCCCCAACTCTTTTCCACTGGGGCGATTAATACTCACCTGCTAGAACGTGTGCCCGACGGCCACATTTGGCGTTCCCAGCTGCTGGCGCTCTACCAGCTCGGCGAAGATGCCCTGCTTCTCCATCAGCTGCTCGTAGGTTCCATCCTCGGCAATCTTGCCACCGTCAATCACCAGGATCCTATCGCAGTGCTTGATGGTGCTCAGACGATGGGCAATCACGATGCGCGTGCACTTCATGCCGTCCAGGGCCTCGCTCACGCGCCGCTGGGTGATGTTGTCCAGCGCCGATGTTGCCTCGTCGAAGATCAGGATCTTCGGCTTGGGCGCAATCGCACGGGCAATCATCAGCCTCTGCCGCTGCCCGCCCGAGACCGTTCCGCCGCCTTCCTGCAGCACCGTGTTCATACCCATGGGCATGTCACGGATGTCGTCGGCAATGCCTGCCACCTCGGCGGCCTCCCAGGCCTCACTCAGCGACAGCGTAGGCGCCGAAATCACGATGTTCTCGAAGATGGACCCGCTGAACAGGCGCCCGTCCTGCATGACCGTGCCAATCTGGCGCCTCAGCGAGCGGATGTCCAGCTGCTGCATGTCCTTGCGGTCGTAGTAGATCACGCCGCGCTGCGGCTTCTCAAAGCCCAGAAGCAGCCTCACCAGCGTGGACTTGCCGCAGCCGCTCTTGCCCACGATGGCCACGTACTGGCGCGCGGAAATGCGCAGGGAAAAGTCCTCAAAGATGGGCTTGCTGTCGGGGTCGTAGCCAAAGGTCACGTGGCTCAGCTCGATGCTTCCCGTCAGACGCGTCACCACCTCTTTTGCGCCCGCGCTCTCGGGCGTAGCCTCAAGCAACGGCTTGATGAGGTCGATGATGGGCCTGATCGCGGCAGCCGACAGCGCCATGCCCGTCAGCGCCGAGAACGCCGAGCTGACGTAGCCGTACGACGAGTTGAAGGCGTAGTACTCTGCCACGGTCACGCCGCTCTTGACGGCCACAAAGTACATGATCGCGGTTCCCGCAAGGCTGATTGCCGTGGTCAACACGCTTGACAGCTTGATGATCGCCGGCGGGTTGTAGGTGAGCTCGGCGCTCTTGGTGTACAGGCCCGACCACTTGACAAAGGCGCG
>CACXFC010000074.1 GCA_902766835.1 uncultured Coriobacteriaceae bacterium
ATCCTGCACCTGCTCTACTCGCGCTTCTGGACCAAGGTCATGCGCGACCTGGGCATGATCGACCTCGACGAGCCCTTCACCAACCTGCTGTGCCAGGGCATGGTCAAGGACGCCAACGGCGACACCATGAGCAAGAGCAAGGGCAACGTCGTGCCGCCCTCCAGCGTGATTGGGCCTTACGGCGCCGATACCATGCGCCTGGCCATCCTCTTCATCGCCCCGTCCGAGAAGGACTTCAACTGGGACGAGGAGGTCGTGGCGGGTGCCAACCGCTTCATCAAGCGCGCGTGGCGCACCGTGTGGGGTCTGGCTCAGAGCGCCGACGCCTCGGCGCAGCTTGATGTGGCTGCCCTTGATGCCGACGGCGCCGAGCTGTATCGCCGCATGCACGAGATGGGCCTGAAGTGCACGGCCGACTTCGACCGCTATCAGTTCAACACGGCCATCTCCGCCGTGATGGAGCTGGTCAACGACGCAAGCGGCTATCTCAACAAGGTTGCCGATGACAAGCGCGACGCGGCACTCTGCGCCGTGGTTGCCCGCGCCATCGTGGCCATGCTGTCGCCGATCTGCCCGCACTGGGGCGAGGAGCTCTTCCACAGCGCGCTTGGCCTTGAGGGCTCGGTGTACGACGAGCCGTGGCCGACCTTCAGCGAAGAGGCCGCCAAGGCGCAGACCGTCGAGATTGCCGTGCAAGTGAAGGGCAAGCTGCGTGGGCGCATCCACGTGGCGGCCGACGCCAGCAAGGACGAGATGGAGGCTGCCGCCAAGGAGGCAGTGGCCAGCTGGATCGAGGGCAAGGACATCAAGAAGGTCATCGTCGTGCCCGGCCGTCTGGTGAACATCGTCGCCATCTAGCGAGCCATACATGTGCTAGTGCAACTAAGGGACACGCCCTTTTTTGCCCCGCGGGGCAAAAAAGGGCGTGTCCCTTAGTTGCCCCCAGTGCACGTTAGCGAGGTGTGGCGGTGAGGTCGAGGTTGAGGTCGCAGGCGCCGTCTACGCCGCTTACGTGTGCGGTGCAGCTGTACTGCCAGATTGAGAAGGCGTCCCCGCGTGAGGGGGCTGCTCCGTACTCCGCGTACCAGATGGGGCATTCGCCGAGCGCCGTGAGGTCCATGCGCTGCAGGTCGTAGGTGTTTCCGTAGAGCATGGGCCGGTAGCCACCCTCGCGTATGGCCTCGCAGAACACGCGGGCGCAGGCGGTTGCGGTGGCGCTGTCAAGGCCGCCGATGCGGTGACCATCGCTCAGCTCGAAGTCGAACGCGACGGGGTAGGAGAGCTCGCGCCCGTCAAGGGCGTCAAGCACGAAAGCTGCCTCCTCGCGCGCCTCGTCCTCGGTGAGCGCCTGCGAGTAAAAGTAGACGCCGTATTCGAGGCCAGCTGCCTGAGCCGCGGCAAGGTTCTCTTCGAAGAGCTCGTCTTTGTGCAGGTATCCCTCGGTGTTGCCGCGATACCCAACGCGTACCATGGCGAAGCTGATGCCGTCAGCCGCAACGGCGGGCCAGTCGATGGAGCCCTGGTGCTCGGAGACGTCGATGCCGGTCTTGGTGCAGGTGATGCCGTCGCCGGTGTAGGTGGCGCGCCCGTCGCTTTGGGTGAAGGTGCCTGTGTAGTAGGAGTTGGTGGAGGTGCTGGATCCTTCCCAGACAAGGGGTTCCGGGGATGAGCAGCTGCTGAGGAAGCGTGCCGTGCAGCCCATCATGGCCAGAAGGGCAACAAGGGCAAGCAGGACGCTGGCTATGGGGTGGCCCCTGCGCTTTTGACTGTGCTTTCGTCTGGCCATGGCTTCCTTCGCTGTTGCGTGCGGTACCCATTGATGGTAGACGAACAGACAATTGGGTGACGCGCCCTTTTCCCACCGTGCAAAACATGCGAATCGGGGACGGACCTCGGGCACGGGGCGCGTGGCCCAGAGCGAATTTTGCGGGATACGAGGAGCGAAGGCACGGCGGGAGGGCGGCGCTGTCTGAGCGCCCGCAGTGCGCGAGTTCGCCGCCCTGACGCGCCTGCGCGACGAGCGCCCATCCCGCGAATGAGCGGCGGGCCACCCGCACCGCGCCCGAGGACCGTCCCCGATTCACACGCATGAGAAACGAGGACCGTCCCCGATTCACACGCATGAGAAACGAGGACCGTCCCCGATTCACATGGGATTGGGTTATCGCACAATTGGGTGTTGCGCGATGGGGGAGTCTTTGAATTGCCATCCATTGTTCGTGCGGCTGCGGGTGGCCAAACTAGAAGTCACCTTATAAAAGTGGGGGCAAATCGCCTCCCCGTGAAAGGAGACTGCAATGGATGAGGATCGTCAGGAAGTATTTGACGCGCTGCGCACGCGTGCAAGCCAGCTGTTTGGCAAGGATCCGTCCGAGTTCACGCTCGAGACCAAGTTCGCTGACCTCGGCATCAAGTCGGTCCAGGTCTCCCAGATCACCACGTACCTTGAGGACGAGCTCGACATCGAGGTCCCGTACATGAAGTTCCGCCGCTGCGAGACCTTCGGCGACGCAGTCGACTTCGTGGCCGACCTGCTCGACGAGTAGCATTTCCGCACCTCACGAAAGGACGTGATTAGATGCTCGAGCCCCGCATTCCCGAGGATTGGGTTCCCATAACCGACAAGAAGCTCTCCGACCTCGTGCAGATGACCGGCGAGCTGGCCACCTTCAACGAGGACGAGGTGCCCATCTACTGGGACCCCGACACCGAGGGCTACATCTTCCTGCACAAGGAGGAGTTCGGCGGCGTTGAGATGATGGCCGCCTACCGCGTTGCCCGCCAGCCCAACGACAACCAGGCCGACGTCGACCTGGCCAAGTCCGACGACCCCATGGCGCGCATGGGCCAGGGCTTCTGCCCGCCGTTCAACCCCCACACCTACGAGGTTGAGCCCGGCATCGTCTGCATGCAGGACCAAGAGGTCGTCATGCGCGACGGCACCAAGATCTACGCCGACATCTATCGTCCCGCCGGCGACGTCAAGTGCCCCACCATCGTGAGCTGGTCGTGGTTTGGCAAGCGCCCGGGCGACGGCATGAGCGAGTGGCAGATCATGGGCGTTCCGCC
>CACXFC010000075.1 GCA_902766835.1 uncultured Coriobacteriaceae bacterium
CCCAAGGCACGCTCATGTGCGAAAACCGGCCCGGGCAAGCGCCCCAAGGCACGCTCATGTGCGAAAACCGGGCGCGGCGAACGCTTGTGTACGGAATTGCACTACACCAGGCCGAGCTTTTTGGGGTCGGTTTGGCCGTCTGCCTCATTGCTGAAGTCGAGTACGAGCGAGTCTATAACCACGACGAAGATGGCCATGGCGTCATGCTCCTCGTTGCGCGCGATGCACCGGGTGAGTACCGAGCAGCGGTGCCCCTCGTTCTCGTAGGAGCTGAAATCCCACTGGCCGGTGGCAACGGTGCGCTCGACGCTGCTGCGCAGGCGGTCGAAGTTCGAGGTGGGATCGTTGAAGAGACGCTCGTTCTCCTCGACCGAGGCGATGCCGATGCTCTTCAAGAAGCGCGCGAAGGTGTCGCTCACGTTGAGGAACCGATACGTTCCGCCCATGCGCTCGATGATGGCGGAGGGGCGGTCTCCCGTGGCGTAATGCCCATCGACCGGTGCGGCGGGAATCGGGCGCATGAGGTTGATGCGTCCCACGTCCTCGTAGAACGCGTGCATGTCATGCGTCTCGAACGAGCGGCTGCTGTCGCGCCTGATGGCCTCCATCACGTTCTCGAGCATGTCGGGCCTGCCAAAGTGCCATCCCTGCGCGCGCCCGCAGCCAATCTCGCGCAAGAACTCGTAGTGCTCCTGCGTCTCGACGCCTTCCACGAGCGTCTTGAAGCCCAGCTCCTTGGCCATGCCAATGATGTGCGACATGATGATGCGCGCGCCTTCGTTGCCCTCAAACCCGCGCAGGAAGGCCATGTCAAGCTTGATGAGGTCGAACTGGTACTCCTTGAGGAGGTTGAGCGACGAGTAGCCGCTGCCAAAGTCATCCATCCACATCTGGAAGCCCAGCTCGCGGAAGCGGTCGATCTCGCTCTTGAGGAACTCACGGCTACCCGAGAGCACGCTCTCGGTGACCTCGATCGCCAGCATGTTGTGCGGCATGCCGTAGGCGTCTGTGATGTCGCGAATCTCGGAGACGATGTCGCAGAGCTCGAAGTCGAGCCGCGACAGGTTGACCGAAGGCATGACAAAGTGGCCGCCCGCGTCGGTCACACGGCGGTAGTCCTCGCACACCTGGCGCACAATGTGCAGGTCAAGGCGATGAATGAGGCGCGCGTCCTCGAGCACCGGTATGAAGTCGGCGGGCGAGATGATGCCGCGCAGCGGGTCGACCCAGCGCGAGAGCGCCTCTATGTCGCAGACGTCGCCGGTTGCCACGCGTACGATGGGCTGGTAGAACGGCTTGATCCATCCGTCGGAGAGCGCTTGGTCGAAGTTGTCGAGCACGTAGCGGTGCATGGCAATCTGTGCCTTGAGCGTCTCGTCGTACGCCCGATAGAACACGTCGCGCCGGCCCCTGATGCTGTCGCAGGCCATCTTCGCGCGGTCCATGCAGACGCCCACGTCCGCACCGTCTTCAGGCACATAGCTGCCGGCGCGCAGCCAGATGCTGGTGTCCTTGCGATGCTTGCGGAAGGCGCTGCGCACGCGCTTGAACCCCGCCTCGGCCGTGGATGCCGTCGACACCACCATGAACTGGTCGGCCGAGAAGCGCGAGGCCAGGCAGTTGGGGTAGGCCTTCTGGATCTCATCGCTGATGAGCAGCAGCAGCTCGTCGCCCGCATCGAAGCCAAACTGCTGGTTGTATCCCTTGAAGTTCTGCACGTTGAAGTAGACGAGGGCAATGCGATCGGCGGGTGCGACGTCCTCCTTCAAGGCCTGCTCGGCCAGGAGGTGCGTGAGCTCGCGGCGGAAGAAGATATAGTTGGTGAGGCCCGTGAGCTCGTCCGATTCGTACGACTTGAGGGCGCTGTTGCGCAGGCGGCTGCCAACGGTGGTTGCCTGGGCCGCCAGGGGCGCAATGACCACGCGGTTCTTGCCAAGGCGCTTGGCTTCGAACATCTTGCGGTCGGCGAGGCGTATGGCCTCGTGTAGCTCGTCGGAGTTGGCAATAGTGCCATGGGCGCAGCCGTAGCTGCAGGTCATGTGCAGCGTTGAGTCACCAATGCTGATGGCGTCCAGGCACTTGTCGAGCTCCTTGATCTTGTCGAGGAAGGCCTGCTCGCCGGGAAAGGTGTCGACGATGATGAACTCGTCGCTTCCGTAGCGGTAGGTGTGGAGGTCGCCAAAGCACCGGCGTAGGGCCGCGCCCACTTCGCGCAGGACGCCGTCGCAACCTTGCTCCCCATAGGCCTCGTTGAGCATGCGGAAGTTGTCGAGGTCGCAGAGCACGACGTAGACGTCTTCGCCCCGGTATTGGGCATAGTCGAAGTCGCGCAGAAGCGCGTAGTAGCCGTGCACGCCGGTTAGCGCGTCGCGGTCGTCGGCGCTATTGACCTTCTGCTCGTATGTGTTGGGAAGCTCGTGCACTCGTTCGCCCCTTGGTTTGCTATGGCTTGCCAGCTCGTACTTGATGAGCGGCCGCGCTCTTTTAAACAACCCGTGCCGTGGGGCATGGGAAGGGGCGTTCACGGCTGACTGCATTATAACAAGCATCATAAATGCTGCAAGCGTTGTAGCCTCGCTGCCGTTTGGGATGGCAATGGCAATTAAGGGAACGGTGGGTGTGCCAATGGGAAGACTTCCCTATGGCCCAACCCTGGCCCGTACTTACGAGGGAGCTGCGGTGGGCCATAGGGAAGCCTTCCCATTGGCACACTTCGGCCGCTATCTCTTCTTTTGTGCCTAGGCGGAAGGGTAGCCCTTCATCTGGCGCTTCTGCTCGTACATCAGGGCATCGGCACGGCGGAAGACGTCGGAGAAGCTGGTGTCGGTTGCGGAGTTGAAGGCGGCGATGCCGCTTGCAATCTGCACCTGCCCCATGCTGGCATTGCTGCGCATGCGGTCGTCCAGCATGCCCATCAAAGAAGACCTGCGGGCATAGTCGCGCTGCGAAAGCACGACGGAGAACTCGTCGCCGCCGATGCGGAACACCGGGCTGTGCTTGAAGATCTGGCTGATGATGCCTGCCGCCTCGATGATGGCCTGGTCACCCGCTATGTGGCCCTTGGTGTCGTTGATCTCCTTCAGGTCGTTCACGTCGAAGATTGCCACGGCGAAGTTTGCCGAGCCATCAGCGTCGGCAATGGCCTGGTTCCACTTGATCTCTTCCTGCGCGAAGGCGTTCTTGTTCTTGACGCCCGTCATGGCGTCGCGGTTGACCAGCTGCGACATCGAGTGAATCTTGTACTCGTAGTCGGTCTCGCGGCGCTTTTGGATGTCGATGTCGCGGATGGCGATGAGCACGTGCGAGCGGTCTTTGGAGTACAGGGCCTTGAGGGTGTGCCAGACGGGCTTGCCTGCCTCGAGCTTGCGATACGTGATGATGAAAGGGGCATCGCCCATGAGTTCGAGCATGTTGTCGCGGGTCATGGAGGCCTCGAGGCGCCCAAGGTCGGAATGGAAGATGGTCTCGCGCACCATCTGCTGTGCGTCATAGAAGAAGTCGCGCCCCGTCATGGTAACAATCAGGTCGCCCGTCTTCTGATCGGGCGTCAGCTCGCAGTAGCTGTCATCGGAAAGGTCGATGTAATACACCTTGACGTAGTCGGAGGTGAGGGCGCGGTTGATGTCGCGCATGAGGCGATGCTCGCCCTGATGCTTCTCGAAGGCCTGCTCGCGCTTCTTCTCGGAGTCGACGTCCGCCCAGCCCACGATGAGATAGTCGCTGTCGGCGCCGATGCCGCGGGTGAAGCGGCCGTTGTAGAAGTGGGGCACATCGTCAAACATGATGCGGTAGGTTATCGAGACGATGCCGCTTTTCTCCAGCTCTGCCAGAAGGTAGCCCTTCTGGTGCATCATGAGGGCAAAGGCCTGGTCGTCGGGGTGCACGATGCGCCGAATGTTGCGGGCGCTGTCGCCAAAGAAGTCGTCACCCGAGATCTCCACCTTGAGCTCCTGGAACGTGGGGCTCGAGGAGTACTCGACGTAGTGGTTGTTCCGTAGGTCCACGTAGTAGATGCTGTCGTAGCGGTTGGCCAGGGCGGCTGCGATGCTCGCGTAGGAAAGGTCCATGGGCACACCATTGGCTGCAGCTGCCGTGGCATCGCCCGGGCTTTCCACGCCCGCCTGGATGTTTGCTTGTCGCTCTATGTCACGAATGGTCGGGTTGGTCACGTGGCGCACCTCCTCCGGCGCATCTCTGCTTTAACTTCCTTGCTCATACTGTACAACCATTCTGCGCGCCTAGTTGCTGACATCGGTGGTGTAGAGGCACCGGGAGCAGGCCATCACCTTGTCCTTGGGAATGGAGCAGAACAGCTCGACCAACTGCGCATCGAGCTGGGTGCCTGCGCACTCGCGCATGATGGCTATGCATTCGTCGTACGACGCGGCCTCCTTGTAGGAGCGCTTCATCAGAAGGGCGGAGAACACGTCCGCCACGGTAATGATGCGGGCCTCCAGGGGAATCTGGTCTCCGGGAACCCCGTAGTAGCCTCTCCCGTCGATGCGCTCGTGATGAAGCCTGATCCAGTCTTGAATGTCGGCAAACGACTTGACGGGCTGCAGGATGTCGACGCCAATCTGCGGGTGACGGCGCATGACCACCCAGTCCTGCTCGTTCAGCGCGCCGGGCTTGTTGAGGATGGACTCGGGCACGCCCAGCTTGCCGAGGTCGTGGAAGATCGCAGCGTACTCGAGGTTGGTCTTGTTGATCTTGCTGCGCTGATGCTCGGGAAGCGCGTCGTAGATGAGCATCGAGATTGCCTCCACATGGCGGCTGTGGCCACGCAGGTCGCGGTCGCGGGCGTCGATGACGGTCGAGAGGGCCTCGGCGATGTCCATGGCCGTCTCTTTGATTGAGCCTACGAGGGTATAGATCCACTGCAGGACAACGGTGACAAACGCGCTGCCCGAGAGCAGGATGATGCCGATGGAGGGCTCGGCGAAGTTCTGGAAGAAGATGTAGGCGTACACGATGGCAAAGACCACCACGAATGCCAGGATGACATAGCTGAGGGTAACGTCGCTCTTGCCCGTGAGCACGTCGCGCTGCGTGCTGACGAAGCGCGCGACACTGTAGATGTTGAAGAGCATAAGCGCAAGGCCAAGAGCAACCATTGCCTGTGAGAGCACTGCCACGACCTATCATCCCGTTCGATCATAGTCACCAGCTTTTGCACATAATAACCCTTTGCTAATTGCACGGACATGACGAGCAGGTGGGAAGGCTGGTAGACGCATGTCAGATTGGGGCAATTAAGGGACACGCCCTTTTTTGCCCCACGGGGCAAAAAAGGGCGTGTCCCTTAATTGCCCCACCTACCGGATGTCGATCTAGGCTCGCTAAGGGTTTATGTAACAATGTTATCTATCAGCCGACGTGCTGTGGCCTGAGGCAAAGTGAGCTGTCCAGCGGGGGGGGATGGTACGTGGAGAAGCAAAGGCAACAGGAGTATCGCGGGCTAAGTGCCTACCTGTCCCCTGTGGCTGTTTGGTCGTTTGCCTTGGGGACCAGCATCGGGTGGGGCTCGCTTGTCCTCACCAGCAGCTCGTATCTTGCGCAGGGCGGCCCGGTGGGAAGCGTGCTTGGCATGCTGGTTGGCCTGGCCATCATGCTGGTGATAGGCAGCAACTACTCGTTCCTCATGCACCGCCGCTCGGATGCCGGTGGCATCTACGCCTACGCAGCCAGCGGTTTTGGGCACGATGCAGGCTTCATCACGGCGTGGTTCTTGGGGCTCACCTATGCGGCAATGCTGTGGGCCAACGCCACGTCTTTGCCGCTCTTTGCCCGGTACTTCCTGGGCAACACGTTCCAAGTGGGCTTTAGGTACCAGGTCTTTGGATACGAGGTGTATCTGGTCGAAGCAATGATTTCGGTGCTGGCCCTTCTTCTGGTGGCTCTTCTGTGCATACGTGAGTAGTAACCCCTCGCGGTACCAACAGTCATCCTGGTTGGTACCGCGAGTAGGCTAAGAATGGTACCGGCAGTAAGCTGACGAC
>CACXFC010000076.1 GCA_902766835.1 uncultured Coriobacteriaceae bacterium
AAGCCAACTCTGACTGTAATGGGCGATGCCATGGTTGACGTTGCGAGTTACGTGCTTCGTGCGCTTGAGAGGTTGAAGCAAGGGGCTCCGTCGCTTGATGCGCAGCCGCAGCCGCTCATGCAGACGTTTGACGCATTGCGCGATACGTTGAGGGAGCAAGACCTCTTCAGCGACGATTCACTCGTGCTGCTTTCCGGCGGGGGCAACCGAGTCGTTCTCAATGCAAAAGGTGAACTGGTGAGCTCGCCTTTGTTCAAGAACATCGCGGCACCGTTTGCCGTCTTTGGCTCAGGCCCTTACACGCGCACGTTTGCGCAGAAGAATGCGGCACTTAAGGCATCGTGCGATGACATGGCGCAGCTCTTTGGCGCACAGGTTCCCTGCGTGAGGATTCCCCACGGTCCTGCTGGTGCCTATCTCATCAAGGACAAGGGCTTTCTGGTGACGGGACGCTATGAGGGAGAGGTGGTAGCTGCAGCCATCCTGGTTGAGAAGGCTTGCCGTGCAGAGCTCTTGGCGCCGAAGGTGGGCCAGCTGCACTACCTCAACCCTGCGCTGTGTATGGTGGAGCATGCGGTATACCTTGCGTCCTACTCGCAGCATGAGAAGGAGGCGAGCGATGAACTACGCTGAAGCACGCGCCGAAGTCATTCGTTACGGGCAGCTGCTGGTTGAGCATCGGTTGATACAGGCGACCTGGGGAAACGTGTCTCTGCGCGTGGACGATGACCACTTCCTCATGAGCCCTTCGGGTGTTGACTACTTCCGTGTCAAACCCGAGGAGGTCGTCCTGATTTCGGTCGCCGATGGGAGCTATGAGAAGGGCCTGCACCCCTCAAGCGAGCGCCGTATGCATCAGACCATCTACCAAAACCGTCCTGACATCTGGGCCGTTATCCACACTCACTCCGCAAGCTGCGCTGTGTTTGCCGCATGCCACGCTGACCTGCGCTCTGATGAGCTGTTCTATCCGTGCGCGCCGTCGATGCCGAGGGCCTGCGACGTGCCAACCTCATCGACGCCACGCCGATTGGCGCCAACGTGCGCTCGACGGTGGCCACGTACTCCGGCGTGCTCGATGACCTGCGGCGCATTTTCTCGCAGACCACCGATGCCAAGACATATGGCCTCAAGGCGGGCGACTTCTCATACAACACGGGGTCGCTCCGCTGCCCCACGTGTGACGGCACGGGCCAGATATCACTTGACGTGCAGTTCCTGCCCGACGTGGGCATCCCTTGCCCCGATTGCGCGGGCTCACGCTATGCGCCGCTTGCGTGGAACGTCAAGCGTCACACGCTGCGGACGAGCACGGGCGAGAAGGGCGACTACGTGAGCCTGCCCGAGCTGATGGCCATGACGGTTGATCAGGCACTCTCTCGTCTGCAACGCCTCAAGAAGGTGGCGGCCAAGCTGCAGATCCTGCATACCCTTGGCCTTGGGTACCTCACGCTGGGGGAGGCTACGCCCGCGCTCTCGGGCGGCGAGGCGCAGCGCCTGAAGCTGGCGAGCGAGATTGGTCGCCGCCAGGACGACGTGCTCTTCGTCTTTGACGAGCCCACCATCGGTCTTCATCCGCTGGACGTTGAGGTGCTCATCGGCGTGCTGCAGGACCTTGTGGAGAACGGTGCGACGGTGGTGGTCATCGAGCATGATCTGGACATGATTGCCAACGCGGATTGGGTCATCGACATGGGACCGGGCGGCGGCGAGGAGGGCGGCCGCATCGTCTGCGCGGGCGTGCCGGAAGACGTGGCTGCCTGCCCAGAGAGCGTCACGGGCCGCTACCTCGCCGAGGAGCTGTAGGTTTCTGACGCTATCGCTCAGGTAAGAGGTGCCGAATGGGCTTCTGCGAGACGGGCTACCGCCGTCTCGATGCTGTCTGTCAAGAACAGCGAAAGGCGCTGCACGAGGTGCTCTGGCGGTTCAAGCATGCCCTCGTCCACCCAGCTGTCCAGGATGTCGATGAGGCCGGCGCCAAAGAACTGGGCGATGAATCGGCAATCTTCCTCGGTGAGGCGCTCCTCTGACTGCGTCCGCATGATGAACGAGCCCACTAGATCGCTGATGTGCTCCCTCATGAAGCGCTTCACGTACCCTTGGTCGAGGGAGTGCTCGAGCTTGTAAACAGAGTCCCGCTCTTCGCGGAGTGCCGTGAGAACCGTCACGAGGTCAAACTCCCAGTCCTCCGTACTTTCCATGTCGGGAAGGATGGCATGGATGCGCTGCTTGACGGAAAACGCGATGAGATCGTACAGATCGCGGAAGTGGTAGTAGAACGTCTGTCGGTTCAGGCCGGCTTTGCGGGCGATATCGGTCACGGTGATCTGCTCGAAGGGCTTTTCCTTCAACTGCTCAGAGAGCGCCTCGGACAGGGCACGTTTTGTCAGGTCGGCTTTGGACATGGCGGTTCCTCCTTATGAGAAGCATACCCAAACCTCAGAGACGTATTCCGACGGCGTTATACAAGTAGGTAAGAGTGTCGAAAAACTAGACACCACTAGGCTGTTGGACAGTATGCACCGTGGTTGAGTGGCAATAACCTCTCTCGTGAGCCATAAAGCCTGGCGAGAGGAGAGGCACATGCAATCGACTATTGCCCATGCTGCTGAACGCAAGACGTTCGAAATTGCCATCAATCAAGTCATGAGGAGCATCGCGGGGTCAAATCGAGACAAGGCCATCGGGAGGCTCATCGACTTGGTTGAGCCATTGCTAGAAGATACCGTTCCCAACTCCGTTGACGGCGTACGCGCCGCCTTGCATCCAGGGTCCAAGTGGCAGCAGTGGCTGTTTGACGTCATCGACAAGAGCGACCCTAACGTGCTGCGCACGTTCTTGCTGAACGCAGGCTACGAGTCGGCGTTCAGGGGGCTGCGCACGACGATGGTGAATGCCGGCCGCTACAACTGCAACGTCCCTTGGATCATCCTTTTTGACCCGACAAGCGCATGCAACAAGCACTGCGTCGGCTGCTGGGCAGCGGATTACGGCAACTCGCTCAACCTGACGTACGAGGACATGGACCGTCTCGTGACCCAGGGCGCGGAGCTCGGCTGCCACTTCTACATGTTGACGGGCGGGGAGCCGTTGGTGCGCAAGCGTGACGTGCTTCGCCTCGCCGAGGCACATAGGGACTGCGAGTTCAACATCTTCACCAACGCGAGCCTCGTCGACGAGGAGTTCTGCCGGGAGGTCGCGCGGCTTGGGAACATCGTGTTCTCGGTCTCGCTGGAGAGCTACGAGCCCGAGGTCAACGAC
>CACXFC010000077.1 GCA_902766835.1 uncultured Coriobacteriaceae bacterium
CTCGTGGTGGCCACCGTTGCCCGGCCCCTCAGGAGCAACGTAGCAGGCTAGGTTGCTGTCGCAACCGCCTGCCCCCACACTAGCGCGTGGGGGTGACTCCAGCCGGGGCTGCTACAAAAGTGGCAGCCCCGTCTTCCGCGTCGCTCGCGCTCCTTGGCCGTGGCGCACACGGCGCCAGCAGGAAGAGCCTTGCTCCCCCTGCACCCCCAGCGTCAGGAGCCGGGCCCCCGACACCCCGCAGGGGAGCGCCCCTGCGACCCCCTCCGCGCATGCAGGTGCATGCGCTGCGCATCGGGCAAACCACGCACGGCGCAGTTCGCCCGACTTGCTGGCCATCCTTGTCGTATCCGCACGACGCGCCCTCGCGACCATCGCACCGCGAGGCGCATCACCTCCCAGACGTCTTCTCCGCGTACAGCCTGAACAGGTGTGCCACGATTCTCTCCTCGTCACCGCCGAAGGCGACGCCGTATGCGGCCTCGACAGCAGCGTCGAGCTTGCGGTGCACGGCCATCAGCTCCGGAAAGAAGGTCTCGTTGTTGGGGTCGTAGAGGTCGGCGAGGGTCGCGCCGTCGTAGCGCTTTCGGGCGTCGAGCACGGCCTGGGCGAGGTCGGCTATCTCACCCTTCTGGACCTCGCCGATCTCGGGCCACACGAAGTTGTTGTACACGACGCCTGCGGAGTAGCGGTAGTCGCTCTTGAGCCGCCCCGCCACGGTGCGCATCCAGGCGTTGTGGAACTGCGAGTGTAGGACGCCGAAGTGGTAGAGGGTGGCGTTTGGGACGAGCCTGACTAGGTTGCTGCATAGCGTTTCAGGTCCCACAAAACCCATGGGCACGTACCTGCGTCTCTCCGACGAGACCTCGGGAATGATGATGGAGTTGCCCCTAGGCATGTTCTCGACGTGGAACCTAGTCGGCTTGTCAGCGATCTTGCGCGTCCCGGCGCTCTTGCTCTCGAGCCTCAACTTGCGCACGTTCTCGATGCGCTCGCGGCAAAGGGGCAGGTCCTTGAGGTCTGCCCACGTCGCTTCGCCGAGCCATAGGCACCAGCGCGTGTATCCATGCAGAAACTCCTTGGACCCCATCCAAGGATGGAAGAACCTTTCGGCACTGGGTTCCTTACGCAGGAACTCCGCCTTCTCCTCGTCGGTGAAGAGGTAGTTGCCGCCGTCGATGGGCTTGTTGCCTATCCCCATCTCAGGCACCGCACAGAGGGGCTTGTTCCTACTCCATACGAAGACATCCGGCCCGTCCTTGAGGTAGGCGTTGATGTGCTGGGGGTGCGTGATACGTGCCTCAGAGTCGGGAGTGTCGTGCAGGTAGAGCGTCTTTTTGTGGTATACGTCACCACGGTTGAAGCCAACGATGATGCAGAACACGTGCGCCTTGTCCACCGCCTCGTTGTCCCAGCGGAACGTGTTGTGAGCGAAGTCTATCTGCACGCCCATGCGACAAAGTGGCTCCCAGATGTTGGCCACCTGCTCGCCCTGGCAAATGGAGTTGGTCGACACGAGCGCCGCTCGGCAGGGCGTGGTCTCCATGAACTGGGCCGCCTTCATGTACCAGGCCGCGCAGTAGTCAATGTTGCCCGCATTCTTCTTGCCGCCGAACACGCGCATAACCTGCGCCTTCTGTGCGGCGTTCTGGAAACGCGCTCCGACGAACGGAGGATTGCCCGCCAGTGCGCACAGGTCCTTCGGAAACACGTCGCGCCACTCGGTCTCCAGGGCGTCACCCTCTACGATGCTCTCGTTGCTGCGCAGCGGCAGGAAGTCGAAGTGGTAGTCGGGCATAACCTCCTGAGTCCTGGCGAGCATCTGCTCTTCCGCGATCCAGAGAGACGTCTTTGCAACGGAAACGGCAAAGTCATTGATCTCGATACCGTAGAAGTGCGAGAGCCGCACGCGGATGGGGTCGAGGTCGTCCCCCAGATCAAGTGCACTCTGGCCCTTTGTCCTCCCCGAGCTCTGGCCAATGGCATTCGCGCGGTCGGCGATGATGCGATTCTCGATCTCGCGTAGCTGCGTGTACGCACGGGAGAGGAAGTTGCCACTCCCGCATGCTGGATCGCCCAATGTAAAGTCCGCGATGTCGTCATGCAGCTTGTCCAAGGCGTCTATCTGGGCCTTGTTGGTTTTTAACGCCTCGGCCTCGAAGAGTCGGTTCCAGAACTCGTCCAGGAAGAGCGGTCGCAGGCAGCGGTCGATGTTCTCGATGCTGGTGTAGTGCATCCCGCCGGCACGTCGCGTCGCGGGGTTGAGCGTGCCCTCGAACACGCCGCCGAAGATGACCGGGCTTATGTCCTTCCAGTCGAAGCCTTTGGAGACCTCCGCTATGGTGGTCGCCACCTCGGCCGACAGCTGCGGCACGACGATGGATCGGTCGTGGAAGAGCCCACCGTTGACGTAGGGGAAGGCCGCCGCACGCTCATTCAGGTAGGGGTCGCGCTCGCACTCGGGCGTGTCCACCGTCTTGAAGAGCCGGATGATGCGGTCACGCAGGCTCGCGGGATCGCCTTGGCAGTAGTCGCCGAAGGCGTCATGGCTCTGCAGCAGGCCAGCGTCCTCAGCGTACAGCAGGAACACGAAGCGCGTGATGATCACGTTGAGGCTGCGCTGCTCCTCGGGATCCGTATCCAGTCGCTTGTAACAGCCGGCCAGCGCATCATAGAGCTTGGTCACGCGCTTGCCCGCCTCGAATGACAGCTCCTCTTCGGCATGAATGCGGCTCGTCTGCTCACTCTGGATGAACTGGAAGAGGTAAATCTTGTCTGGTAAGTCCTCCAGCGAAACCTCGACGTAGGTGTCCTCGGGCACCTCGTCATCGAGATCGTACAGGCGGAAGGTCTGGAAGTTGCAGGTGATGACCCAGCGCGGGCGCAGCGAAAAGGGCAGGTTCGCAGCGTACCACTTGGCCTGCTGGAAGGGCGTCTCCAAGCCCCAGATGCCGTTGTCGCGCGGCTTGTCCAGGTCCTTGTCCAGCGACTTCTGCTCTATGAGCACGCGGTGATCGGGAATGAGTACGTCGATGTAGCGCGTGCCCGTCTTGCCGGCTGGCGTCTTGCCCTTCACCGGCCTCTCGAAGCGCGCGAACTGCGGGATGGTCTCGGGGATGATTCCCAGACACCGCACGAGGAAGTTGGTCCAGAAGGCCCCAGAGTCCTGCTTCTCGTCCCCGCGGCCACGCCACGTCTTGACGAAATCTTGTATCGCCTTCTTTGACGGCATATCCGATAATCTCCCCTCGCATCACAACCTGTGATAATCGGCCTTATGTAAAGTCGGCGCTCTTTCTTGCAGAGTCAAGCCCGTGCACCCGTGTATTTGTCACTCTGCCCTCAGCCCCGAGATTCGTGTATAAACTGTCCGAACTCCCATGGCCACAAGATGTTGTACTGCAATCAGCCATTGAGTTTGGCCCATTATCGTATATCCGCTCAAGACGCGTCGATGGTTCGTCGCTAACACGCGTGCCGACTCACGCTCTTCCAAGAGTGTAGGGCATCGCTACGACATCAAAAGGCCGATCCGTGCGAAATCGCCGAGTCGGCCCTCAGGCGCCCGCGCTCGCAAGATCGCGATCAACCAACGAACGCAGATACTCCGAGCGCTGCATCCCGAGGCGCCTCGCCCTGTCGTCAATCTCGGCGATGCGGCTGGGCGTCTCCTTGAACGCAACCGTCTTCATCGTCTCGCCGTACTTCTTCGGTCGTCCCATGACCACCGGCCCGGACGGCCTGCCGGGCACGACGCCCCTCGAGGCCATCTCGTCGATCTCCTCGATCCGCTCGGCCGTGATGCCGAACATCTCTTCGAGCTGACTTGCCTCCATCACTGCCTCCCTATCAGACCGAGTTCCAGCAGAAAGCCGCGCGTTGGTGGGGTCATGGCATGGATGACGAGCACGAACCCCTGATGCACGACGCCGACCATCTGAACAGCCACGCCCGCCCTCGTGTATCCCACGGCCACGAGCTCGTCCTCCCTGGGAGCGCTCCGTGGCTGACGCACCTGGAAGTTCTCCCATGCCTCGAGAATCTGCCCCTCGGTAAGCCCGTGCTTAAGGGCATGCGGGTGCACGAAGACGTCTTCCATCCATTCTCCCTCCCGAGACAGTATAGCACTTTCGTAATACATTTAGGTAATACGTATCTCCGCCGCCAGGCCCACGTCGATCGCGTACGTCCTGGAGGCGGAGACGTTCCTCGGTGCTCGTGTCCGCACTCAATCCGAGACGGTCGTCCTCAGGCTCTCGTACGACTCCATGCCCCTGCGCATCGAGTCCTCCAGGCCCGTGGCGTAGATGTCCAGTGTCATCGAGGCGTTCTTGTGGCCGAGGATCTTCGCAAGCGTGACGACGTCGATGAGTCGGTAGTTGAGCGCGATCGTCGCGAACGTGTGCCTGAGGTCGTGGAACACCACCGGCTCGCCCTGGGAGCCCCGCCACCCGTTGGTCTTCGCCAGCATGCGCCACTCCCGCGTCAGCACGTCCGGGCTGAACCACCTCCTCGACCCCGTCAGCACGAAGTCGAGGCCGCTCGCCCTCTGCCTACGTCTGATGGTCTTCAGCCAGCGGCACGTATCTGGCCCGATGGGAAACTGGCGCTGCGTCGGGGACCCGCTGACAGGCTTGGGCTCCGCCATCCTGAAGCCGCCCGACTGGCTGGTCTGCGTCAGCGCATGGTTCACGTGGACGATGGAGTTGCTGAAGTCGACGTCCTGCCAGCGCAGTGCGCATATCTCGCCGCGCCGCATGCCCGTGAGGAGGGCAATTCTTGCGGCGATCGTCACGGGCTCCCAGCCGAGCTCCTCAACCTTCTGGAGAACGGCCTCCTGGCCCTCGAGGTCGAGCGAGTTCACGGGTTTGCGGCCGGCCCGTGGGGCCCGCACCCCCTCCAGGGGGTTCGAGGGGATGTCACCCCTGGTCACCGCCCTCTTGAGGACCATCGCGTAGAACGCGCGCCTCTTTGCGAGCGTACTGCCCTTCCGACCCTCCGCCCTGGCCTGCCCCTCAAGGTCCAACAAGAGATCGGACGTCAGCTCGCCTATCGGGCATTCGCCGGCGGGAGTCCCCTTGAGGATGTTGAGGGCGCCCCTGTAGCCCTTCTCCGTCACCTCGGCCACCGCGTGGTGGTCGAGGAAGTCCTTGGCGTAGTCGTAGAAGGGAAGCTCGGACCTGGCGGCGAGGGCCTCGGAGAGCGACTCCTCGCGCCGCTCCTCCTCGCGGACCAGCCCGTCACGCCAGCGCCTCTGGTGCTCGAGGGCGGCCGTGCGACCGGAGTTGTCCTTCTCCCTGCACGCCACCGGCGTCTGCATTGTCAGCATCCGTCGCGTGCCGTCGCCGTCGGTGTAGGAGACGTAGGCCCTCCAGTGGCCATGGTTCTTCGTGACCCCGCCCTTGCTGTACTCCCTCTTCACGCAGGCCTCCCTGAGTATCGGCTGAGTATCGTATGAGTATCATTTGAGTATCCGTTGAGTATCATGGATGCTATCAGGGGCGTGTGGCGGGCTCAAATCCGGTTTGGCAGCTTGTCTCACTCCGTCAATCCATGTCATTAAGTGTCGTACCAATCCACGAACAAAACATATTTTTGCCAACAAAACCGCAGGTAGACGGGTTATCTACGATAGGTTGAATATATTCAACATTTTTGCTGCTAGACGCGTCTGTTAGTGCTCGATAGGGCCAGGCAGCCACCCAGACCCCCGGGACGGGCTTACAAGGATAAGGTCGGCGGTTCGAGTCCGTCATCGCCCACCAGAGATTATGAGGCCCCCAGCGATGGGGGCTTTCTTGTTAAGGAGAGCCGCAATGGACTCGAACCGGGAGGTCGCAACAGGCCAGTGGCCTGTTGCGGGCTGAGGAGCGAAGCGACGAAGCCCACGAGCGTTGCGCGCAGCGCGACGCGGGAGTCCGTCATCGCCCACCAGAGAATTCGAGGCCCCCAGCGATGGGGGCTTTCTTGTTAGCCGGATGTACACGGCGTCGTGTACATTCGGCTCCTGCGGAAACGCTGCGGCGTGTACATTCCGAGGGACCAAGAGTGTACACGTCATCGCGTTTCCGCAGGAAGCCACTGTACACGCCGAATGTACACGGCGTCGTGTACATCCGAACGCAGCTGCGGCACTCGCAATCCAAAGCCCGACTTACCTGCTCCACACCGGCGGGAGCATGACCTTGAATAGAAGCAGCTGAGTCGCAAGGAAGTCCTTGTAACTCACCAGTTCGTCGACCCACGCCCGTATGCCTTGCGCCCCCTGACTCTCCATAGCCGTAGCCACCCGTGCAGCTAGCCGATTGAACGAGGTAGGCGTCTTGACGTGGCGATACCTCACGGGAAACGGCCGGTATCCCAATACTTCAAAATCTTGGATGCGCCCCATGTCCTCATCCTGGGCTCCATCACCCTCATGAGACTCAGCGCCTAGATACTCAATCAAAACGCTCCATGCCTCCCAAAGGAGGTCGGGGGTAAGTCGTTCCGTGTGATTGAGCATCAGCTGCTTCATATGCGAAAGATGAATTGTGTGGTTTAGCTTTGGCTGAGGAAAACCAAGCCCACCAGATGAGGGCGGCAGCGAGTATCCCGCACACAGAAACGTCTCCATAGGTGAGGCAGAACGACCAACTAGCCATTCGGCAACCTTAGCCGCACGCTGCAGACCAATTATCGCGTTTGCGTCATGAAGGTAAGAATCAAGATCTTGTTTGGTGAGTACCGGCTCGATGCCGTAGAGGCAGTCTTTGTCCATGGGGTGAATGGGGTCAAGCGCATACGTAGAGCAATCCTCCATAGCAAGCTTGAACAGGCGCAAGTCTGCTTCCGTCGAACTCATCACCTGCTGAGAAACCAGTTTTCCCAGCTGTCGTGCAGCACTAAGGACGGCAAGACAAGGCGACTCGACGAAAACCTCCGTATCTGAGGGCGGATCCGACGCATCGCCTGTCTCATTTCTCACCAAACGCAGAAACGAGCCAGAAGGCAGCGGCTTTGACTGCACGTGACACGTAATCCCTCTTGCGCGTATGCGATCCTTAGGAGTCGGAACAAGCAGCTCAATGCCATGCGTTCCCGAGACACTAAGAAAAGAACGGAGCCGCGCAAGATCGAGACGGTTGGGGGCACTCCTGCTCCGACTAGGTGGCTCGATAGCGTCGATAGAAGACCTTTCGAGCGTTACGCCCCGCTCGTGACGCGCAAGACGACGTAACGTACGCGCCGTTGTTCCTGTTAGAAAGATACGATTCATCGTCTCACCCCCTAACATCACGCTACAGCAGCCCAGGGATAGCGCTTCCGTCTTTTTAAAGTCTTGTACGCATTTGGTTGGTTGTTTGTCGCAGGTAGGTAGGTTGCAAAGGTTTCTGCTGGTAGACGCGCTTGTTTTGCCAGGCTGTGCAACCTAGATCAACAGGTTGCAATACACGCAATTGCATCGTGCCGAGGTAGCTCGCTCAGAGTATCGAATATCAACTGATTTCCGAAATCACGTCGTGCGTGACCATGTACTTTGAGACACCATTTCAAGCCGAAAAAGCGCGTTTCAACATTCCCGCGAATGTACACGACGCCGTGTACATTCGCCTCCTGCGGAAATGCTGCAACGTGTACATTCCGAGGGACCAAGAGTGTACACGTCATCACGTTTCCGCAGGAAGCCACTGTACACGCCGAATGTACACGGCGTCGTGTACATTCGTGCACTGGGGGCACGCCTGCCAGCAGAGGCGGTCTTGACTCACCCAGCCTCCTGTAGCTTTTCAGCTACCTTAAAGCGATATGCCTCGCAGGTGAATAAGCGGGCCGTCGCGTGATGCTCAGCAGTATTTCAGGTTCCTCGCGTAACGTGTTCCTCAGCAGTGCACGTGCGCTTCTGCATGGGGCAGAAGGTCCGCGCGGCAACAAGGAGACGAACAACATGTTTGGCCACAACACAAGCTCTCAGATCGCTTCGCTCACGCGCCGCTCATTCCTGGCAACCCTGGGCGCCGGACTCGCCCTCGCGGGATGCGCCAATTCCCAGGGCAATGAGGTCGCAAGCGAAGAGCAGGCCTCTTCCCGCAATACTGGTTCCAATCCCGCAGACACGAGTGCGCTGACCATTGACTCCGCCACCTGGAACTATGACCAGGACAACGATGTGTACTACCAGATTGGCGTCCAGTACTGTGCCAACCCCGCAGCCACCGACTACGAGAGCATGGGCATCTACGTGCCGGGCGCTTACTTTACGGCCACTGACAACGGCAATGGCACCTTCACCTGCGTCGTCAACGAGAACGGCACCGTGGGCAGCTACACCGCCGCAACCGCACCCATCGTGATGCCCGTCAACACGGCCGGTTACTCCGCTCAGGCGGCACCCACCGAATACAGCGCGCAGGGCATCACCGACTACCTCTCCGCCGGCCTGATCTATGTGTATGCCGGCTGCCGTGGTCGCGACAATGGAGAGAACCCCGACGGAAGCTCCTTCGCAGGTGGCGCGCCCTGGGGAGCAACGGACCTCAAGGCCGCCATCCGCTGCATTCGTTTCAACGCAGCCGCTCTGCCCGGCGACAAGGCGCGCGTGTTCACGTTCGGACATTCCGGCGGTGGCGCACAGAGCGCAATCGTGGGCGCCACGGGCGACGCCGAGCTCTACACCCCCTACCTCGAGTCCATCGGAGCCGCCTTTACCGACGCTGAGGGCAAGGCGCTTTCCGATGCCACCTGCGGCGCCATGTGCTGGTGCCCCATTACCTGCCTTGACGTGGCCGACTCCGCCTACGAGTGGATGATGGGCCAGTATGCAAGCTCGGGAACGCGCGAGGAGGGCACGTGGACGGCCCTGCTTTCCACCGACCTTGCCGAGGCCTACGCCAACTATGTCAACGAAAGTGGCTTCCAGGCGGACGGGGCCGCGCTGACCCTGAACGAGGGCGGCGAGGGCACCTATGCAGCCGGCTCGTACTACGACTACCTGCTCTCCGTGGTTGAGGGATCGCTCAACAACTTCCTGCAAGATACCGAGTTCCCCTATACGCCCTCCTCTCGTCAGATGGCCGACGGCGGCTTTGGCGGAGCTGGCAGCGGTATGCCCTCGGGCGAAAGGCCCAGCGGCATGCCCTCGGGCGAGCGCCCCTCCGGCGAGATGCCCTCGGGCGAGGGCATGGGAGGCGCAGCCATGGGTGGCTCGAACGCAAGCAGCGAATCGGTCACCTACGATGACGCGCAAGCCTACATCGACTCCCTCAACGCCGAGGAACAGTGGGTAAGCTACGACGCCAGCACCAACACCGCAAGCGTCACCAGCCTTGCCGCATTCGCACGCGTCTGCAAGACACCCACCAAGGACGTGGGCGCCTTCGACATGCTCGACCGCAGCTCGGCGGAGAACAAGGTCTTTGGCAACGAGACCGACAACGCCCTTCACTTTGACGCCACCATGGCCACGCTGCTTGCCGACAACGCAAGCGAGTACGCAGCCGCCTCAGGGTGGGACGACGCCTACGCCAGCGACTACGCTGCCGACCTGAAGAACACCGACGCCCTGGGCAACAGCTCCGCCGTGCGGCAGAACCTCTACAACCCGCTCTATTTCCTGAGCGAGGCCTACGAGGGCTACGGCAGTGCCACGCCCGCCGCGCACTGGCGCATCCGTACGGGCATCGAGCAGGGCGACACATCGCTCACCACCGAGGTGAACCTCGCACTTGCCCTGAAGGCCCGCAACGATGTGGCAGACGTGGACTTCGAGACCGTGTGGGAGCAGGGCCACACCACCGCCGAGCGCACGGGCTCCTCTACCGAGAACCTCATCGCGTGGATCGAGTCCTGCAAGTAGCGGCGGCGAGAGCAACTGCTTGGAGCGGCGGATGCACACGTCGTCGTGTACATCCGCCGCATGCATACGGGGAGCTCCCCAATCGCACGGTAAGGCGCGCGCCACAATCCCACATGACCCCAACAACTCGCCATTCGCCTTGCGCTACCATGGATGCTCACTATCACGCTAGATTGGAGCAGCCCGTGTCCTACGATCCCCACAGGGAGGATTATCAGCGCCTTGGCCTGCGCTTTGCGCGTTCGCTGGACGGCAAGGACCCCGCTGCCGCCACGCGCGCCTTTGCCTCGTTCGGCCGTCGCTTCTCGCAGAACCGCGACTCGCTCCCCCAGTCCGACGCCGACCGCGCGTTTCACCTGGTAGCCGAGGCAACCACGCTCATAGATTACGAGCTGCCCTTTGCCGACGACGCCCATGCGGAGGAGCTGATTGAGCGCGGGCACCGCCTGCTCGACGAGGCGTTAGCCCTAGACGAGCGCTGCCACGACGCCCTGCGCATGAAGCAGGCTGCAGAGAGTACCTCGTTCGAAAGCTACTACGACTTTCTGGCAAAATCCGCCGACGACGTGCGCGCCGCCTGCGAGGAGGCCCGCGCTCAGGCGCACGATGAGTCGCCCGAGCGCGCCCTGCTAGAGGCAGACATTGCCATGCGTCCCTACTATCGCTGGCTTGCCACCCAAGCGGGCAAGGCGGTCATCTGCGGGCGCAATCGCGAGGCCATTCGCCTGAGCGAGAAGCTCCTCGAGCTTGACCCGCAGGATAGCTCGGACGTGCGGTTTACCTGCGCGATTGCCTACGCGAAGCTCGAGGACGAGGCCGGGCTCGACCTGTTTGCGGCAAAGACCAAGCCCTTGGTGCGTGCGGGCACCGACGACGCATGGATGCAGCTCTCGCGCGTCTCGCTCGCCCACAAGCGGCACGACATGCGCGAGGCGCAGCGCCTGCTCGCGCACCTCATGGCAACCTACCCGCATGCGTCAGCCGCCCTCGCGGCTCAGAAGGAGCTGCCCGACGGCGTCTTCTCGCGCCTGGCAGTGGCACCCTTCAGCGAGGACGAGCTGATTCTGGCCATCTCCGAGGGGACGGTTCTGCTGCAGGAAGGGCGCGACGACTCGGGCCGCGGGGTGTTGGGAACCTGGGTTGCACGTCAGACCGGCCTTGACGGGGCGACGGAGGCACGTCGATGAACTTGCACGACGAGCTGATAGAGCGGCTGGCACGCAGGCGAAGCGCGCAGCTGGGGGAGCTCTCCCCCGCCGCTTACGACGAGTTGCTACTTGCCGTGCGCGAGCATCCGCAAACCTATGTCGATGACCCGGAAGATCAGGCGTTCATGCAGCTTGAGCAGGCTGTTGCTCGCGTCTTGCACTCGCGGGAAAGCGACGACCTGCGCGATGACGACGCCTTTATGGAGGAGCGCACCAAGCGCATGGCACGCCTGGCGCGCGACTGCGCGGACGCGCTTGAGCTTGCCCCCAACAGCACGCATGCGCGCCTACTGGGCATCCTTGCGGCAGACCTTGAGCCCGACCAGCAGCTAGACGCCCTCATGGAGCTGGAGCGCGAGCTCGACCAGCGCCTGGGGCCCTTGGAGGCGCCTGCGTCGGGAGATGCGTGGAATGACGTGTTTGCGCACGGACGCCTGCGCGTCTACGCATGCCTTTCGCGCACGTGCCTGGACACCGCCCGCTACCGGATGGCAAACGAGTACGGTCAGAAGCTGCTGGGTGTCTCGCCCTCAGATCCGCTGGGAGCTCGCCACACTTGCGCGCTTTGCCTGGCAAGGCTTGAGGACGAGCAGGGATTTGGCGAGCTTGACTCCCGCTTTGGGCACCGTGGCGACTCGTGGCAGCAGCTAGCCCGCGTGATTCTGTTCTACAAGCTTGGACGTATGCCTGCCGCACGACGCGCTCTCAAGGGATTTGCCAGCCTGTGCGACGGCGGCCACTATGCGTTGTTGCGTCCTGTGATGGTAGATACCTACCTGCCCGATCGCCCTGCAGCTGAGCCGTATTCCTTCCAAGAGGTGACCTTGGCCGTCCACGAGGCCGACCCGGTCGTGTGCGACGTTCCCGACTTCTGTGCGTGGGCCTACGAACAGGATGACTTTGGCGCGCAGGCTGAAGCCTACGCCGAACGTCATGGATATGGCTGGTAGCTTCCCAACTGTCATCGTACAAGAGGCCCGAGGTCTGCTATACTAAGACGTCGCATAAGTCCCCATCGTCTATCGGCTAGGACGTAACCCTTTCAAGGTTAAGAGGCGGGTTCGACTCCCGCTGGGGGCACCACGTTAATTTACACCTCCTATCTCTAGGAGGTGTTTCTTGTTAGGTCAATGTCCCAGGGAGTCGAACCGTAAGGTCGCAACAGGCCAGTGGCCTGTTGCGGGCTGAGGAGCGAAGCGACGAAGCCCACGAGCGTTGCGCGCAGCGCGACGCGGGACTCCCGCTGGGGGCACCACGTGAATTTACACCTCCTATCTCTAGGAGGTGTTTCTTGTTAGGTCAACACCACAGGGAGTCGAACCGCCGCAAACCATACGCGGCTCACCATATTGGACGGGGCCTCTCCGTTCACCGGAATAGAGAGACCCCGTCGCACGGTTCAAAGCCAAAGGCTTCCCTTCTATGCCCTCAACAATTCATCCGGCAGGCTTGCGGCATACTCCGCCAGCTTGGCAAGACCCGCCTTGAAGTACTCCACATTGCCATACCCATATCCAATGCGGAAGCCATATTCCATGTTGAAGCACATCCCGTGGCACACAAGCGCGCCAGTCTTATCAAAGAGGTCCTCACAGAACTCCTTGGTCGGAATGTCCCAGTCGTAGGTGAGGAAGCTCGTCGAACCCTTGGACTCACACGCTAGATGGAAGTGCGGCTGGTCCTTGAGCCATTCGTTGAGCGCAACGCGACCCTCCTCGCAGATCTTAAGGTTGCGGGCAAAGACCTCATCCTTGTGCTCAAGGATGATGGCCGCCAGGAGCTCGGTGATAGGGCTTTCGCAGATGGTGTTGAACGAGCGCAGGTTCTTGATGACGTGCGTGAGACCAAGGTCCCGCGACACGATCCAGCCGATACGCAGGCCCGCAGAGGAAAACACCTTGCTGGTACCACCCGTCGATATGCCGCGCTCGTAGACATCCACAATGGAGGCAGCGTAGTCCTTGGTGAGCCCACGGTAGATCTCGTCACAGACCACGTAGGCGCCAACGGGACGCGCAATCGCTGCCAGCTGTTCGAGTTCCTTGCGGCTCATGCCATAGCCCGTGGGATTGGAGGGACTGGTAAGCAAGATGGCCTTGGTGTGACCGTCCACCATGTCCGCAAGCTTGCGGAAGTTGATGCCAAAACCGTCCTCGGGGCCGCTGACATAGGGACGCACCTCACAGCCCAGCGCCTTAGGAATCGAGACGAACTGCTGGTAGGACGGCACGACCACGATGACGTTGTCACCCTTCTCGCAGAGCGCGTAGCAGGTGATGGCATTGGCACTGGTGGCGCCGTGGACGACCATCACGTTCTGGGCCTCGACCTGCGAGGTCTCGAAGAGGTTGGCGATGGCATCCTTGAGACGCGGCATGCCCTCAAAGTAACCGTAATGCAGGCTCATATGAGCGATCTGGTCCATGACCTCGTCCTGAGAGACACCCTCAAGATCAAAGAGCTCCTGCATGTTCATGGGCTTGCAGCAGCTTGAACCCATGTTGTAGGTTGCGATTGCGTCGTAGGGATTAAGCCACCACTCAAGTTCGAACTTCTCGATGTTCATGGGATGTTCCTTTCAATTTTGATATATCTGATGAGGGGCTGGTTGCCAGTCCATCCATTCGGAGCGTGATGGACGTTGGCCTACAACGCGACGGTCGTGCCCACGCCCTCTTCCTCGGCACGCACCACGATGCGCGCGATGGTCGCAAGATCCTGCAGCGACAAACCCGTCGAGTCAAAGACAGTAACTTGCTCGTCCGAGGTACGTCCGGGAACATCGCCCGCAATGACCGCACCAAGCTCGTCGAGGTCCTCCGCCAGCACACCCTGCGCATGGGGCTTTTCGCACTCTCCCACCGTCAGGCACTGGTGAACGTCATCTGCAAACACACGCGCCTGCGCCAGGACCGCCGACTCGACTTCTTGCTTGCCCGCTTTGTCGGCACCAACGCACGAGAGGTGCGTACCAGGGCGGATCCACTCCGCGCGCACGTAGGGCTCGTAGCTGGGTGTCGCCGTCATGATCACGTCCGCCTGACGCACGGCATCTTCGAGACCAGCCGTCTCGACAGCCGGTACACCGGTTCCCTGCGCACCCATGAGAACAGAGACGTCAGCCTGAATCTGAGACAGCCTATCCAGTTCGGTACAACCGCGGAGCGGATTGGTCACCACCACCCGGTCAAGCTGCGGCAATGCCAGCAGGTTCGCCGCAATCAGGTACGGGCAGAGTCCGCCATCGCCGCAGATAGCGAGTACGCGCGCGTCCTTTCGTGCCAGCCACTTGGCACCCACCGCACCGGCTGCACCAGTACGGAAGCGTGTGATGGGCATCGCGTTGAGCACCGCCTTGGGAGCGCCCGTTGCGTAGTCGAACACGAGAGATGTGCC
>CACXFC010000078.1 GCA_902766835.1 uncultured Coriobacteriaceae bacterium
GGACAGATGCCTCCGGCGGGAGTGTCCCATGTGCCGCGAGAACCGACCCCAGGGCGCACGCATGTGCGGAAAAGGGGCACGCCCCCCGTGCACGCTCGGGTGATTTAAAGAAATGCGCGGGCCGGGTTGCTAAGCCCGGCCCGCTTGGGAAAAGGAGGGTCCTCAGACGGCTGACGCCGTGCGTCCTGCCCTCATGAAGACGCGTGTTGGGAAAAGCCCACGAACGTGTCTAGCGCCAGATGCGCGCCGTACCCTCCCAGGGGCGCAGGACGCCTGCGGACTCATCCTCATAGTTGCTGACGAGCACCTCGCTGCCCTCTGTGGCAAGCGCTGGCTGCTCGTCGCCCGAGAAGTTGCACTGCACCACGACGCGGGTGTCGCCGAGGGTGCGCTCGTAGGCAATGACCTTGTCGCTGGGCACGTCTAGGAAGCGCACGTCGCCTCTCTGGATAACCTCCTCGGCCTTGCGGATGCCAATGAGCCGCTTGAAGAATGACCGCACCGAATGGGGGTCTTCCATCTCGGCAGCGGCATTGATGGTGGGGTAGTTGCCCACCAGACGCAGCCATGGCGTGCCGTGCGTAAAGCCCGCATGCTCGCTTGCGTCCCAGGCCATGGGGGTGCGCCCGTCGTCGCGCGAGCGCGCGTGTACGATGGCAAACGCCTCCTCTGGCGTGTACCCGCGCTCCTGCAGTATCCGGTAGTAGTTGAGCGACTCGACGTCGCGGTATTGGTCGATGCTCGTGTAGTCGGTAATGGTCTGCCCCAGCTCTTCGCCCTGGTAGATGTAGGGTGTGCCGCGCATGAGGTGCGTGCACAGGCCAAGCATCGTGCTCGACTCGTACCAATAGTGGTCGGTGTCGCAAAAACGGGAGTTGGGTCGCGGCTGGTCGTGGTTAGACCAGAACAGGGCGTTCCATCCACCGCCGGCCGTCATCCGTTCCTGCCAGGTACCGAACAGGTTCCGAAGTCCCACGATGTCAGGCTCTGCCAGCGCCCACTTCTCGCCGCCAGGGTAGTCGACCTTGAGGTGATGGAAGTTGAAGACCATCGAGAGCTCATGGTTTGCGGGGTTGGAGTAGCCGATGCAGCTCTCAAGCGAGGTCGAGCTCATCTCGCCCACGGTCATCAGACCGTCGATGTCGCCGAGCCTCACAAGCTCCTGCAGATACTCGTGGATGTGGGGGCCGTCGGAGTAGAAGCGGCGCCCATCGCCCTCGTAGTCGTCTTCAAGAACGGCGGGCTTGCTGATGAGGTTGACCACGTCAAAGCGGAATGCGTTGACGCCCTTGCCACGCCAGAAGCGCAGCACCTCCGAGAGCTCCTTGCGCACCTCTGGGTTGTCCCAGTTCAGATCTGCCTGCGTGACATCAAAAAGGTGTAAGTACCACTTGTTGAGGGAGGGAACATACTCCCAGGCGTTGCCACCGAACTTGCTCTCCCAGTTGGTGGGGGGCTTGCCTGGATTTGCGGGCGTCGCACCCGGCTCCGCATCAACAAACTTGTAGTAGGCAAGGTACTTCGGGTCGCCGGACAGGGCCTTCTTAAACCACTCGTGCTCGGTGGAGGTGTGGTTGAACACCATGTCGAGCATCAGGCCGATGCCGCGGGCCCTTGCCTCGCGCGAGAGCTCGTCGAAGTCCTCCATGGTGCCGTAGATGGGCTCGATGGCACAGTAGTCGCTTACGTCGTAGCCGTTGTCGTTCTGGGGGCTGGGGAAGAACGGGGTGATCCAGAGGTAGTCGACGCCAAGGTCGGCAAGATAGTCGAGCCGGGTGGTAATGCCGCGCAGGTCGCCCATGCCGTTGCCGGTCGTGTCCTGGAAAGACTTGATATATATCTGATAGACGACCTTGCTGCCAAGCCTAAGGGCCTGCTCGGTTGGGGTTGTCTTCATCCTCATGCACCTCCTTCTGCATGACGGAGCGCAGCCGGGCGGATTTCGACATCCCTCCGGCTGCGCATTAGCTGCTATTTGGTTAGCTTACAGGAAGCCTGACCAGCCTTGATGGGGCCGACGACCGGTGCTATGGCCTTGAAGGCATCGGTGTTGGTGACGATGACCATGGTGGCGCTGGGCTTGTTGGCAGCCTCGAGCGCGTCGAGGTCGACTTCCATCAGCAGGTCGCCGGCCTTGACCTTGTCGCCCGCGGCGCAGTGTGCGGTGAAGGGTGCGCCGCCCAGCTCGACGGTGTCAACGCCGATGTGGATCAGGATCTCGGCACCATCGTCGGCGAGCAGGCCAATGGCATGCTTGGTGTCGAAGACCATGGTGACGGTGCCGGAGACGGGGCTGTAGAGCGCGCCGTTGGAGGGCTCGATGACCACGCCGTCGCCCATGGCGAGGCTGGCGAAGACGGCGTCGGGAGCGTCGATCATGGCGACGGCGGTGCCGTCCATGACAGCGGCGAGGGTGCCGGGCTCGTCAACGGCGTCGATGTGGCTGGCAGCTGCGGGAGCGGCGGCCTTGGCGGCCTCGGCGGCAACCTTGGCCTGGGCTTCCTTGTCGATGCCCTTACGCTTGCCAACGATGAAGGTGAGGATGAAGGGCACCACGATGGCGACGAGCATGCACAGTGCGTAGGGGAGCATGGACTGCGGCTGCATGGCGAGGATGCCGGGCAGACCGCCGACGCCGATGGCGTTGGCCGTGCAGGAGAAGAGGCAGGACAGGAAGCCAGCGATGGAGGAACCAATCATGGCGCAGACGAACGGGAAGACGTACTTGAGGTTGACGCCGAAGATGGCGGGCTCGGTGACGCCCAGGTAGCAGGAAAGGGCGGCCGGAATGTTGACCTGCTCGGCGTCCTCGTCACCCTTCTGCAGGACGATCATGGCCAGGACGGCGGAGCCCTGAGCAATGTTGGACAGGGCAATCATGGGCCAGAGCATGGTGCCACCAAAGTCGGCGATGAGCTGCAGGTCGATGGCGTTGGTCATGTGATGCAGACCGGTGATCACGAGCGGGGCATAGACGCCACCGAAGATGGCGCCGAAGAGCACGCGGAAGCTGCCGGTGATGCCAGCGTTGACCACGGTGGAGACGCCGGAGCCGAGGGCC
>CACXFC010000079.1 GCA_902766835.1 uncultured Coriobacteriaceae bacterium
AGTGCAAGGTCTACGACTCGAAGGTCATCACATGCGAGCCCACCTCCGCCGCCAACGAGCTGTACCGCGCCATCGGGGCGACCTGCCTGGTTGAGATCCCGCTCCCTTGTGGTAAGAAACAGGGTCGGGAATTACGGATAATTACTGTCCCCGCCACCTGATAGGGTGCATCAAACAGTTACGCAACTGTCGACCATCGGGCTTTAACCTGACAGGAGCGGGCCATGGACAGAACATGCATGACGCACGTTGGCTTTCCTATTCCGGATTCACATGACTGTGTTGCGGGTGCGTCTCACTCAGGGGGTGGGGCGGGACCAACGGGGCTGGAAGACTCCCAGCTCGGCAAGGAAGGCCCCGCCTCCTGGGTCACCCTCATGGATGCGACCGACAACCTGCGAAGTGTTTCGCTCGGCGTGTCGAGGCTGCTCCTTGACGTGCACGCGAGCCCATGCGCATACGACGAGGGACGCGCGAGGCGATGCTCGTGCTGCATAGGGCGCTGCGTGACGCGGTCGACTCGCTTGACGCACTCGGGGTCGGGCGTTGATGCGCCTTCCGCGTTCCTGCTTGGGTGGCTGCGCAGCCCTGTTGTTGTGGAGGGCTTGGTCTCCCTCCTCGTCTTGTGCCATCTGCCGGCTGAGGGCGCTCACGCGCTGTGCCGGGCTTGGGTGGTCGTGCTCCAAGAACACCAGGATGGGGGAGGGGTTCATGTCGGAGAGGTCGCTCGCATAGTCTTTGAGCAGACCGTCCACAAACTCCTGCCCCAGGCCCCACCGGAGCGTCTCCGCATCGCAGGCTAGCTCTTCGTGCCTGCTGCCGACAATGCAACACCAATCGGCTCGGCAGCGTGGCCAGACCGTTGACAAACAGGTAGATGACTCTGACCAGGCAGAGGTTTGGTGCGGCGAGTCCAAAGGGCTTGCGGAACCAGTCCAGCAGGCAGCCGAAGAGGATGGGGTCCCTCAGCAGCATGCAGATGGGTACGATCCAAAGCAGGTCGAGCGGGAGCAGCGCCAGAGCCCAGAGCAGCGTGTGGCGGCGATAGTTGATGTGCCCCATCTCGTGGGCGAGGGTGGCCAGCACCTCGCGCTCGCTGGATTCCCTCACAAGATTGTCGGCAAGGCAGATACGCCTGACCAGGGGCAGGTCGAGGGCAAAGGCGTTGCTGTCGCGCGAGTACCTCGACGCGTCGTAGATATAGGGACCGTCCACGTGCTTGCGGCAGGTGGCGAGCATGCGCGTTGCACGGTCACGCAACCTGCTGGGAGGCAGGGGCTCAAAGTGGTACGTGCGCAGGAAGAACGCCAGGCTGGCAAGCGACAGCAGCGCGGCCGCTCCTGCCGCCACCGTCAGCAGCGCCAGACGGTCGGCTGGGTCGCCACCCATCACCTGCGACTCGAGCAGGCGCATGGCCATGACAAACACGTAGAGTCTCACGCCTATGGTGAGGAGGTCCTCGAGCATCTCGCGCGCCTGCGCGTTGAGCCAGGTTGCGGACGTGGTGGAGAGCAACTCATAGCGACGGTCGACCACAAAGGTCAGATAGGCCTCAAAGAGGCTCTCCAGGAGCCGGCACGGGAGGTATAGCACGAGCCATCCAATCGCCGCCGCAAGAAAGGGGCTGGTCGTGAGGCGTTCTATCCATGCGAAGACGGGCGGCCAGAGCACGGCCGCGCGAAATGCGAGCGAAAGGCAGAGGTAGGCAACCTGAAACGGGTCCTGCTCGTCGTGGTAGGAGCGGAAGCACCCGACCTGCCGGCGCGTGTGGGCCGGGGCGATCTGGGGAGGCAGGGGTCTCCGCCGCTGGTATCGCTCGATGCGCAGACAGACCAAGACCCAGAGGGCGTGCAGGACGTAGGTGAGGAAGATGGCGGCGCGGGCGTCCAAAGAGCTCCCTTCGACGGGTGACGGTCTTGGGGATTCTGATGGAGCGACCGGACATAAATACGGCGGCACCCGGTACGCACTGACGGGGCACAGGCGCCAAGGCCCATGCCCCGTCACGGAGAAAGGCGAGCGCGGTGGCGGGAGAGACCACCAGACGCTCCTGAGGCTTACGCGTTCAGCGCCCACTCCCAGATGTGGGTGCCGTCAGCGGCCTCGGGGTTGTTGCGCAGGGTGTAGATCCAGCTCCAGTGGTCGTTGTACATGACCTCCTCGAGCTCGCCGTCCTGGTTGTAGTCCTCGGCGCACTTGATCTTGCCGCCCTGGCGCTTCTCGCCCGAGATGCCCTCGACCTCGGCAAGGTCGAAGGTCTCGTACAGCGACAGCTTGTACCTGCCGTCGGCCGTCTCGTAGGTGGTGAAGCCGGAGGCGATGCCCTCGGTGCCGTCAAAGTGCTGGTCGGAGACCTCGGCGCCGTCGGTGATGATGTTCCAGATGCGCTTGGAGCATAGCTCCGGGTCGACGGAGGAGTCGGTCTCACCCTGGACCAGCCAGATGGCGGTCTTCGCGTCGAGCAGCTTGGCGAGTTCCTCGTCGGTGGGGATGGCGTCGTCGCTCTCGCTGCGGGCGTTGGCCGCGTCGAGTGCGGGGCAGCTGATCATGGCGGCCTTGAAGAGGTCCGGGTAGGCGATGAGCATGCGGGTGCTCATGAAGCCGCCGGCCGAGCAGCCGGAGAGGTAGACCTCGTCGGGGTTGATGCCGTTGTCGGCAATGACCTGCTGGATCTCGTCGTAGCAGGGCTCGAGCAGATTGTCCTTGACGGCGAAGTACCACATGTTGGGCGACTGGAAGGCCATGACGTAGGCGTCGCCGAACACGGCCTGTGCCTCCTCGGAGACCCACGCCACGGCGCCACGGTTGGCCAGCACCTGGGTGATGTTGTTGTTGGTGTCCTTGACGGGGAAGTCGCCCTCGCCGTTGCCGTGGAACCACACGATGAGCTTGTCGTTGGAACCCTTGTGAAGCTGATAGTTAATCTCGTCCTGCACGCCCTCGAAGGCCGCGACCTCGGCGTTGTCGAGGTCCTTGTACGAGGTGGCGCTGGAGGTGAACTCGCCGGTAAAGGCCAGCTCGCGGCCGTCCTTGGTGGTGAGCGTCAGCTCCTTGTTCTGCGTGATGGTAAAGGCCAGGACTGCGGGGTAGTTGCGCCCCTCGGCCAGCCATGTGAGGACGGGCGCCTGCGCCTGGTTGAAGTACACGGTGGCGACGCCGCCGTCCGTCTCGGTCTTTACGACCTCGAGCGGAGCCGTGGCATCGTAGTTGGCATACGGCTCGCCAGCCGCCTCGCCGTAGTCAACGGTGGAGGACATGAGCACCTCAAAGGTGTCGTTCTCAAGGCCCGAAACGGCGTTGTCGCCAAAGTCGATGACCATGCGGTCCACGTACTCGCCAGCGTCGGTGACCGTTGCGCCAAAGGTCACCTCGTAGCTGTCGGCCGTCGCTGCGGCGTCAGTCGTGTCGGCATCGGAGGCTTCCGTGCTGCCGCCACACGCCGTCAGCATCATCGTCAGTGCCGCAATGCTGCCGCCAACAAACCCTCTTCTCGTTACCTGCATTGCAATCTCTCCCTTTCCGTTTGTCCTGCGGACCAGATACGCACATGCAGAACCAGGCCGAATGGCTGCGGGCCACATGTTTCAGCCTGAGAACTATATGCGTATAGTTACATTGAAAATATTAGCATAGAGCCGTGAGAACTCGATGGGGTGGGGGCTTTCGTGTCTAAACGGCGAAATGAGTCCGTTGAGCGGTCGATTCTGACAGCGGCATGGGACCTGTTCATGGAGGAGGGCTACCGCAAGACCTCCTACAGCGACATAGCTGCACGTTCTGGCGCTTCGCGGCCCCTTGTGCAGTACTATTTTCCCAAGAAGGAGCTGATTGCACAGACATGCTCAAAGGCGCTGGTCGCCGCCGCCCAGGACGTGGCACAAGAAAGGGTTCCTTCGGGATGTGCCAAGGTCGGCACGGTGTATGTCTGGTGGCAGATCGTCATGGCCTCGTGGTTCCTGCGCAAAGGTTCGCGGTTGTTTCTGCGTGACCTGCTCTGCGATCGCGGCCTGTCGCAGGCGATCATCTTTCAGAACTATCGTCTTGCAGCGCATGTCCTTACCGCCGAAACGAGCGGTTCTGTCAAACTGTCTGATGCGAGCATCATGGTGGCAGGGGGAATTGGCGAGCTAATGTATTTCTACCTCATGAGCGATAAGACGCCCGACATCTCCTCGATGCTTGCGCTGAGTGTTACCGCGCAGGCAAGCGCCCTTGGACTTGTTGATGGCCACATGCTCCAAGAGGGCTGGGCAGGCTTGGAACCCTATGCGCTTACCAACGAGGCCCTCGCGCCTCTTGCTGTTCAAGCGATTGACCATGCTCGCGAGACGCTTCTTGGACAGGGGACGGACGTGCCGGGCTCCAGAGGGTGAGGGTATCATGAGGTGGGAGTCACGGCCATGGCCCGAGGGCGAGTCTGAAGACTCGCAACGGGCCGCTGGCTGAGCGTGGGGCACGTGGGTATGCTGAAGCCGACGACCAGCCTAGGTCTTGTTAACGTTCGCTAGGCAGCGCCGTCGGGATTTGAGCTAAGGGCTATGGCGCGGCAACGCCTGGCCCCCTTTTGTGCTCATTCCCTTAGATGCTTGGGCCTATGCTCTCGTGCGTCGGGATGGTCGCTTTCCTCGTCGCAACCGGACCATCTCAGGTCCAGGTATGCCTTGACGGCATCGAAGGCCCTCGTCAGCAGCTTGATAAGCAGGACCGAGCATGGCAAGCTGTTCGAGGAGTGCGTGTCACGGCTGGGGGCCGTGCACTCGGACTGCAACTATCTGATTGAGGGGACGCTGTAGAAGCTAATCACATAGCTCAGCCCAGTACTCGCGCGCCTCGTTGTCGCCGCGCGCGAAGTACACGTGCGGCAGGAACAGCTCGCGCAGCACGCGGCGCTGCTCGGACTCGTCCTCGAACGGGTCGATGTAGGCGATCTTCTCGTCGGGCACCTCGAAGAGGTGGAGCGTGCCCTTCACGTCGAAGGGCTCCACCCACTGCAGGTTGTCGAGGTGCCGGGCGTAGGACGGCCTGTCGGGCATCTCACCTGGCTCGAAGCCGGCCGCCTCGCAGTGCTGGGGCCCAAAGGGCTCGATGCCCGTGAGGGTGACCACACAGAGCGCCTTGCCGGGGATGAATCCCGACTGCTTGCGCGAGCTCGCGCAGATGAGCAGGTCGCCTCGGTAGTCGGTCTACCAGGTGCGGACCTCGACGGTCTTGTCGCCCCAGAAGACCGCATCTACCCAACCAGGGGTGAGCGAGAGTGCTTTCATAGTCGTTCCTTTCGTGAGCGTGGCATCTTGATGTTAGGCTGCGTCGAGGGCAGAGCAACTCGGAGTTGGTGAGGAACTCCTCCTCGGTCATCTCTCCTCAGTGCATGAGATGCGCATGCTCGGCGACGCCGAACGAGGCAGTGCTCCCCCTCAACCCGGATGCACCACTTCTTAACCGTAATTCCCGACTCTTTTCTGACCACAATCGAAGCAACTGTAGGATTTGAATAAAGCGCAGGTCAATCGGCATTTCCGGTTGACCTGCGCCCACACATGTCGTACAATGTGGTCAGAATATTCTTACCATATTGGAGGCCGAGATGTTCGTGAGCTACAGCAGGAAGGGCGACGCCACGTACGCCAGGCTGGTCACGTCGAGGAGGG
>CACXFC010000080.1 GCA_902766835.1 uncultured Coriobacteriaceae bacterium
GAAGTCCGACACCCTCGCCGCAGAGGCCACCGAGTACCGCGCCAGGGCGCAGCGCTACCGCTGCGTGGTAACCGCCTCCGACGGCCGCACCGCCGAGTCCAACGCCGTCGCGTTCGAGGTGGGCGTGGAGATTGAGAGCTTCGTGTACTCTGACGTCTCGCCCGACCTTCTGGTGCACACCGGCCCCGACTTGGTGGGCATCGGCGTCCAGGGCGTCGCGTAGGTACGTGTGTAAGACGCAACTAAGGGACACGCCCTTCTTTGCCCCGCGGGGCAAAGAAGGGCGTGTCCCTTAGTTGCCCCCCAACGCGCTACTCGCGGGTCTTTGTATTCCCCTTGGATACGGCTTTCAACATATGGGCGGGGTATGTGCCAACACGGTAGAATATTGTACCTGTGAGTCACACGAGCATATCCGCAGGAGGGTCATGTCCAACACTGAGCAGAGAACAGAAAACACCGAGGTCAGGAGGACGTCCGCACGCAGGATGTCCATCATCGCCGAGCCCGCCGTGGTCAACCGCATCAGCCGGCGCAACGCCATCGACGAGATCACCTCAAACGGCACAATCGCCGCAGCCGTGATGGTCATGGCCGCGATTCTTGCCGTGATGGTGGCCAACTCGCCGTTCTACGAGGTGGTCCACGAGGTGCTTGAGGCCAAGCTCAGCATTGGGATCGGCTCCTTCACCATGGGCATGACCATAGAGGCCTTCGTGAACGACTTCCTGATGGCCGTTTTCTTCTTGCTGGTGGGCATCGAGCTCAAGTACGAGATGACTGTGGGCCAGCTGCGCTATCCGCGCCAGGCGGCGCTTCCCATGCTTGCCGCCGTGGGCGGCGTGGCGGTGCCCGCGCTCATCTACGTCCTGTTCAATATGGGGCTTCCCACCATGGGCGGCTGGGCCATCCCCATTGCAACCGACATCGCGTTTGCCCTGGGCGTCATGTCGCTTCTGGGCGACAGGGTGGCGCCCGAGACCAAGGTCTTCTTCCAGACGCTGGCCATTGCCGACGACATCCTGGCCATCGTGGTGCTGGCGCTGTTCTACGGGCAGTCGCCCTCCATCTCGTGGTGTGCCGCCTCACTGGGCGTCATCCTGATCCTGGCGCTGCTCAACAAGAGCAAGGTCTACTCGGCCAAGCCCTACGTCTTCGTGGGCCTGCTGCTGTGGGTGTGCATGTACAACTCGGGCATCCACGCCACGCTGGCGGGCGTCATCCTGGCATTCTTCCTGCCGGCCCGCTCCGACGTGCGCCTTACGCGCCTGCGCGACTGGCTTGCCAGCAAGGCGCGCGACCTCGACGACACCTACGACGACAAGACCCACGTCTTGGGCCAGCACGACTTCACGCACGCCGCGGTGTCGGTGGAGCGCGTCATGCACCACGTGACCCCGCCGCTCGAGCGCGTGGAGAACAACATCTCGGTGCTGGTCAACTTCGTCATCTTGCCGCTGTTCGCCTTCACCAACGCTCAGGTGCGCTTGGTAGGCGTGGACCTGCTGTCCATTCTGGCCAACCCCGTGTCGCAGGGCGCCTTCCTCGGCGCCGTCTTGGGCAAGCCGGTGGGCATTGTGGCGGTGACGCTGCTCTTGGTGAAGATCGGCTTCGCGAAGCTTCCCAACAACGTCTCCTGGAGCCAGATCATCGCGGTTGGCATCATGGGCGGCATGGGCTTTACCATGTCCATCCTCATCTCGGGCCTTGCCTTCAGTGACCCCAACCAGGTGCTGGCCGCTAAGTGCGCGATTCTTGCCGGTTCTGTGGTGGCAGGCGTTGGTGGCCTGGTGTTCGTGCACGCCCACGACGCGCTGACGTCGAACAAGCCTCGTTCATAGGCTTGTAAGGCTTGCCGTCATGTCAGTGCTAGATGTATGCCGCATGCGCCAGCTCATGCTATGCTGCTTCATGTAGCGTTCGCTGGCTTGGGGGATAAGGGCTAAATGCCAGACACCTTTAAAATATCGCTGAGGAACTATCTGGTCATGATAGCCGTCTGCCTTGGTTCGGCAGTGGTTGCCATGGCCATGTGGCTGTTCAACCGCGATGTCGAATGGATAGGCATAGCCATCCCGCTGTTCGTCTACTTCGACATTGCGCTGCTGGCGCTAACCTCTTTGGGCATGTGGGCCATTAGCTGGGAAGATGCCGACGCGCGCGAGACCTGCGACCCGATCCTGCGGCGCTATAGGCGCACCGGCAACGTCGACGACCTGCTCTATCACTACGAGCTGTGGCGCATCAACGGTCATGGCATGGCGACGCGCATCGACTTTCTGCGCGCGGTGATCGACCTGCTCATTGAGGACGGGTACGTCTACGAGGCCGCCGACCTGCTCAACGACTATCAGATGATTGCCACCACGCCCGACAGCATCAGAGACTACCGGCGCTTCCGCAAGGTCTGCGAGCGCCGCATGGATGCCATCCTGGCCGAGGCCAAGGAGCAGGAGCGTCGCTGGGAGAAGGAGCGCCGCGAAGAGGAGCTGCGCCGCGAACGTCGCAGGCGCGAGGCCCTCGACCGCGGAGACTACGCCCGCAGGTAGGAGGGGCAATTAGGGGACACGCCCTTTTTTGCCCCGCGGGGCAAAAAAGGGCGTGTCCCCTAATTGCCAAATGAAGCGTTTCGCTTCTACTCCACCGTTCCGTAGACGAAGCCCCAGCCGTGGGCGGTGATGATTGAGTTGAGCTGGTCGCAGAGACGTCCGCGCTTGTAGCGGCCCGCCGGCAGCAGGTTCACCACCTCGCGCAGGTCGTCTGAGAGGTCGTCAATCTCGGCGCGCATGATGACATCGATGCGCGAAACCGACCCCGAGGGCCCAACCTCGCGGTACAGCGCATCTACCAGGTGCTGCAGCTCGCCAAACTCAGCGGCGGGAAAGCTGCCTGAAGGCGCGGCGTTGTGATCGTTGTGGCGAATCGTGTTCATGTGTGACATGGTAGCAGGTCTTGGCAATTCTTGCGTATACTCTTCCGAGGAGTGCAAGCATACGAGAGGGCTACTCCCAAACGTATACTCGAAGGGGACACCTATGAGCAACGTGTACGAGGCAATGACCACCCCCGAGCTGGACGAGGCCATTCGCCAGCTGGAAGAGCAGGCGGCGCAGATCAAGGCACGCGGGCTGTCGCTCGACATGGCACGCGGCAAGCCGTCGGTTGAGCAGACCGACCTTTCCAGGCCCATGCTCGACCTGCTTTCCTCGACCGCCGACCTGACCGACGAGGGTGCCCCCGCAGACAACTACGGCATTCCCGACGGCCTTCCCTCGGCGCGCAAGCTGGCCGCCGAGCTTCTGGACGTTGACGCGGCAAACGTCATCGTCAACGGCTCATCGAGCCTGAACCTCATGCACGATGCGGTGTGCAGCGCCTACACGCATGGCATTGGGGGATGCGAGCCGTGGTGCCGCCAGGGCGAGATCAAGTTCCTCTGCCCAAGCCCCGGCTATGACCGCCACTTTGCCGTGTCGGCCCGCTTTGGCATCAAGAACATTCCGGTGGCCATGACCCCCGTTGGCCCTGACATGGACGAGGTGGAGCGCTTGGTTGAGAGTGACCCCACCGTCAAGGGCATCTGGTGCGTGCCCAAGTACGCCAACCCCACCGGCTTCAGCTACTCCGACGAGACGGTGCGTCGTTTTGCCGCACTGAAGCCCGCCGCTCCCGACTTCCGCATTTTCTGGGACAACGCCTACATCGTGCATGACCTGTACGACGAGGGCGACAGCCTGCTCAACATCTTCGACGCGCTTGCCGAGGCGGGAAACACCAACCTCGTGTACGAGTTTGCCTCCACGGCCAAGGTGACCTTCCCCAGCTCGGGCATGGCGTTCGTGACGGCTTCCCCCGACGACATCGCCGGCCTGCGCGCCGCGTTCTCCATCATGCGCGTCTCGCCCGAGAAGCTTTTGCAGCTGGCACACGTGCGCTTCCTGCCCAACGTGGACGCCATCCGTGCCCACATGAAGAAGCACGCCGCCATCGTGCGCCCGCGCTTCGAGCTGGTGCAGGAGAAACTTGAGGCCGGGCTTGCCGATGCGGGCGTGGCCACCTGGACCAAGCCGCGCGGCGGATACTTCATCTCGTTCGACGGCCCCGAGGGCTCGGCAAAGCGCATCGTTGCGCTCATGCGCGAGCTGGGCGTGACGCTGACGGGTGCCGGTGCCACCTGGCCCTACGGAGACGACCCGCGCGACACCAACATCCGCATCGCGCCGACCTACCCCTCGCTCGAGAAGCTCGGCGAGGCGCTTGACGTGTTCGTGGTGGCAGTGCGCCTGGTATCTGCCCAGCTTGCCCGCGAGGCCCGCGAAGCATAAACAGGATATGCAACTAAGGGACACGCCCTTTTTTGCCCCGCGAGCCAAAAAAGGGCGTGTCCCTTAGTTGCCCCTCAGCCGCCTCGTGTGCACTATTAAGTGTTTCCCGTACAACCACAGGACCTTCGCAGTTTTTAGGTAGAATGAGTGGCTATCTCTGCGAAGTATGGGTGCTCTGGCGCCGTGGCGGCGCAAGCGGGGCACCTCGTGGATTGAAAGGTCTTTAAGCATGGCTGAGCAAGGTCCGGGTAGTACGAACAGAACCGCAAAGAAGCGTCTTGCACGCGCCAAGATAAAGCCGACTGAGCACGGCATCAAGTCGTCCAAGGGTCGCAACAACGAGGCCGCGAACGAGCCGAGCAAGGTGGAGCAGCAGAAGGCACGCAAGCAGAAGATCACCGCCATTTGCGTCGGTATCTTCGCCGTCATCATGGCACTGTCCATGATGCTTCCCTCGCTCACCTACATCTTTGGCAACAACGCCGACCAGCAGGCGCAGCAGGAGCAGACGCAGGAGCAGGCCACCAGCGAAGAGACGACGGACGACGCTGCCGAGCAGGAGGAGGCCAAGACGCCCGGCATGGACACCGTCGACGCAAACTACGCCGCCGTGGTGAACCCGCTCGAGGCCAAGCTCAAGGACAACCCCAAGGACCTGGCCACGCTGCTGAGCCTGGGCAACAACTACATGAACTGGGGCTCGGCGGCAACTTCGTATGCCACCGACGAGACCAGCGAGCAGCATGTGCTCGACCTGTTCAACCAGGCCATCGGCTACTACGACCGCTACCTCGAGCTCAACGACTCCGCGGTGGTGAAGGCCAACCGCGCGATGTGCGTGCTCAACACGGGCGACACCGAGGGCGCGCTTGCGGCGCTGCAGCAGGTTACGGTCGACAACCCCGATTACGGTCCGGCGTGGGCCAACATCGGCATGATCTACGAGTACCAGCAGAACACCGAGAAGGCCAAGGAGGCCTACCAGAAGGCCATCGAGGTTGACAAGAACGACGAGTATGGCGCGCAGAGCTACGCCAACCGCCGCCTTGCCGCCATGGCTGCCTCCGAGGGCGAAGGACTGACCGACGAGACCGCCGAGAGCGCCAACACGACCGAGAGCACCGGCGCAGAGGCACTGGAAGATGCCCTGGGCGGAAATCTCTAGGCGAGGGGAGCACTAACAATGGCCCTTGAGATCAACACCACAACGGACAAGGATGTCACGACCGTTGCCGCAACCGGCGAGGTAGACGTCTCGTGCGCCGCCGAGCTTCGCGATGCCATCCATGCGGCGCTCGACGAGGCAAAGGCCGTGACCATCGACCTTGCCGAGGTTCCCTACATCGACTCCACGGGCATTGGAGTGTTGGTGGGGGCGTCGCATCGTGCGGCAGAGGAGGGCGTTGCGCTGCGTGTTGTCAACCCGCAGCGCAACGTGAGGCGCGTGTTCGATATGCTCGGCGTGACCGACGAGCTGGGAATCGACGCATAGCAGGCTACAAACCTGGAGGTACCAAGCGTGTTTGGAATTGGCGAGACCGAGCTTTTGATCATTGTGGCCTTTGGCTTCATGATCTTTGGCCCCGACAAGCTTCCGGGCATGGGCCGCACCATCGGCCGTGCCCTCAGACAGTTCAGGCAGGCGCAGGAGGGCTTCACCGAGGTCGTGCAGACCGAGGTCATGGACCCGCTGCAGGATGCCATGAACGGCGACCTTGATGGTGGGACGCGCCAGCAGCGCCGTGCCTCCGCCGAGGAGCGCGCGGCTGCCCTTGCGCAGGACGCCGATATTGAGGGTCCGGCACCGCAGGCCGCTGCGCGCAAGGAGACGTTCGCCGAGCGCAAGGCACGCCTTGCCGCAGAGCGCGAGGCGCGCGAGGCAGAGGAGCTGGCCAAGGCCCAGGCGGCAGATGCCGACGTAGACGCCAGCGCCCAGCCCGCCGAGGTGAGCGAGGAGGCGCCGGCGGTAGAGCCCGAGCCCGAGCCTGCCAAGCCGGACACCAGCGCGGCTGCCCTGTACTCCATGGGCGGCAGGTCCTCGTTTGCCGCTGCCAAGCAGCAGGCCGCCGAGGAGGCTGCCGAGAAGGCCGCCGCGGCAGAGGCGGAGAAGGCCGCCGAGAAGGAGGCTGCGGCGCAGCCGGAGCAGGCCTCCGCGGCAGAGCCCGAGCAGGACGCCAAGCCCGAGCAGGCCGCTACCGATGAGGGGAAGGAGGCCGAGAGCGCCCAGGCCTAGTGCCCGCTCTCAACACCAAGATGCCTATCGGACCAGCGCGCATGCCCTTGATGGACCACCTCGGCGAGCTTCGCCGCAGGTTCACCATCATTGTGGTTTCGCTTCTCGTAACCTCTCTCATCATCTACTTTGCCACCCCCACGCTCATCGACATCATGCTCGACCCCATCCGTACGGCGCTGCCCGAGGGTCAGGAGCTGACGGTCATCAGCGTGCTGGGCGGCTTCACCATCCGCTTCAAGGTGGCCATGTTCTTTGGCGCCATCGTGTGTCTGCCCATCATCATCTGGGAGATTATGGGCTTCATTCTGCCGGCCCTGCGCGAGAACGAGCGGAAGTGGCTGGTGCCCACGGTTGCTGCGATGATTGCCCTGTTCTTTGCCGGCATGCTCTTCTGCTACCTCATCATCCAGCGCGCCGCCTTCCAGTGGCTGTTGTCGCAGAGCTACGACTTTGCAAACGTCATTGCAGACGCAGAGGACTACCTCAGCATCATGATGCTGCTTGAGATTGGCTTTGGCGTGGCCTTCCAGATGCCTTTGCTGATCTTCTACCTGTCGGTGCTGCACGTGGTGCCCTACAAGACCTTCCGCGAGCAGTGGCGCACCATCTACGTGGGCCTGCTTACTCTGGTGGCCATGATCACCCCCGATGGCTCGCCCGTGACGATGCTGCTCATGTTTGCCGCGCTCGTCGTGCTGTACGAGATTGCCCTGGCCATTGCCCGCCAGGTCATCATGGCGCGCGACGGCAAGGAGGCCCTCCGCTGGGACCGCTCCGAATACGAAGAGCACGCCTTCGAAGACTAACGAAAAAAGAAAACGGCAAATAAGGGACACGCCCTTTTTTGCCCCGTGGGGCAAAAAAGGGCGTGTCCCTTATTTGCCGTCCCCGTACGTTAGGCGTTGTTGGAGAAGAGGGCCCAGTAGCTTTCGTCGATGCTTACGGGCTCCTTGGGGAGGGCTGCGTCTTCGCGGATGCCCACGAGGAAGACCTGGTCGTTGTAGCCCGAGGCCAGGAGCAGGGAGTCGCGCGACTCGCCCTCGGCCGCAAAGACCGAAGCGTTGATGACGGTCGTGTTGCCCTCATCGGTGAGCAGGGCACTCGAGGAGGCCTCGTCCTGGGAGGTCACGTGCACCTTAAGCGGGTGCGGCACGCCCGCGATGGTGAGCGTCGCCGTATCGCCCGTAACCACCAGCATATTGCGCTCGTCCTTCACGCTGTTGAAGGTCAGGCTGTCCCCGCCGGTGGTGGTCCCGGCTTCAAGGCACCACGTGCCCTCGATGCTGCTGGCATGGGTGGGCTGTATCTGCCCCGTGATTGTCTGCGCCGCGTCCGAGATTGAGTTGCCAGAGCATCCCGCCAGGCAGGAGCATGCCAGGCAGACGGCGGCGAGGGTGCTGATAAGCTTGTGGGGCTGCGTCACGTTCGTTCTCCAGCTGTGTTGGTGGCATCTGTTCGGGGCAATGAGGGGACAGATGCCAAGACTGGTTGACTCTTTGGCAACTATAGAACACCACTGCAGCTCACGCGTGTAAAAAGGGCGTAACGCCGTACCCGCGGGCTCATGGCAGGGCCAAAAGTCCTCCATATCCCCTTCAACAATCCGCAGACGATAGGCCTTTGGCGTGTCTTTTTCGCCATGGGTCCCCAGACTTGGGTATAGTGTCAAAACACAAACCCCGCCGAGGCGCCGCGGCGCCAAGGCATCACATACAACAGAAACCAGAGGATTCACGTGGTACTGGTAGTTACAGAGAAGAACGACGCGGCGCAGCAGATCGCACGCCTGCTCTCGACCTCCGGCAAGCCCAAGGCCGACAAGGTCTACGATACGCCCGTCTACCGATTCACCGTCAACGGCGAGGATTGGGTCACCATCGGCCTGCGCGGCCACATCATGGCGCCCGACTTTCCGCCCCAGCTACTCTTTAATAAGAAGGAGGGCTGGTATGGCCTCACCGCCGAGGGCGAGCACCTCCCGGCAGACCTCCCGGCAAGCCTGGAGCGCCCGCCCTACAAGTCGAAGCGCAAGCCCTTCCTTGCCGACGGCGTAGACATCAAGGGCTGGAAGGTGCCCAGCCTGCCGTACCTGGTGTGGGCGCCCATCCAGAAGCTCCCCGCCGAGAAGGGCATCATCCGCGCCCTGAAGAACCTGGCCAAAAAGGCCGACTCCATCATCATCGGCACCGACTTCGACCGCGAGGGCGAGCTCATCGGCTCCGATGCCCTGCGCCAGATGCGCGAGGTTGCGCCCACAACCCCGGTGAGCCGCGCCCGCTACTCCGCCTTCACCAAGGCAGAGATCGACCACGCCTTCTCCAACCTCGTCGAGCTCGACCAAGACCTGGCCGACGCGGGCGAGAGCCGCCAGTACATCGACCTGGTGTGGGGCGCCGTCCTCACGCGCTACCTCACCATGGCGCGCTTCGGCGGCTTGGGCAACGTGCGCTCGGCCGGCCGCGTGCAGACCCCCACGCTGGCCATCGTGGTGGAGCGCGAGCGCGAGCGCCTCGCCTTCGTGCCCGAGGACTACTGGGTGGTGTGGGGCGAGCTTGACAAGGACGGCTCCGACTTCCGCACCACGCACGCCACGGCCCGCTTCAAGGACCAGAAGGCTGCCGAGGCCGCCTTCGCGCGGGTAGAGCACGCCACGCAGGCACGCGTGGTGGGCGTGGAGAAGAAGAGCCGCACGCAGCGCCCGCCGGCGCCCTTCAACACCACGTCGCTGCAGGCAGCGGCCGCGGCGGAGGGCATCAGCCCCGCACGCACCATGCGCCTGGCCGAGAGCCTCTACATGAACGGCCTCATCAGCTACCCGCGCGTGGACAACACGGTGTATCCGCGCTCGCTCGACCTGCGCGCCACCGTGCGCACGCTCACCGAGGTGCCGCAGTACGCCCCCGTCTGCCAGCAGATTCTCTCGCAGGACAAGATCGTGGCCACGCGCGGCAAGCAGGAGACCACCGACCACCCGCCCATCTATCCCACGGCCGCGGCCGACCCGAGCAAGCTCCAGCCCGCCGAGTGGAAGCTCTACAACCTGATTGCCCGGCGCTTCCTGGCCACGCTGATGGGCCCGGCCACCATCGAGGGAACCAAGCTCTCGTTCGACATCAACGGCGAGCCCTTCACCACAACCGGCAGCGTGCTGGCCAGCCCCGGCTTCCGCGCCATCTACCCCTTTGGCCTGAAGAAGGACGACCAGCTGCCCCAGCTTGCGGAAGGCGACATCTGCGCGGTCAACCACATGCAGCTTGACGCCAAGCAGACCGAGCCGCCGGCGCGCTACAGCCAGGGCCGCCTCATCCAGGAGATGGAGGCCCGCGGCCTGGGCACAAAGTCCACGCGCGCCAGCATCATCCAGCGCCTCTACGACGTGAAGTACCTCAAGAACGACCCTGCCGAGCCCTCCCAGCTGGGCATGGCCGTCATCGACGCCCTCACTAGCTACGCGCCGCACATCACCTCGCCCGACATGACCGCCGAGCTGGAAAACGACATGACCAAGGTCTCCGAGGGCCTTGAGACCCAAGACCAGGTGGTCACGCACTCGCGCGCCCTGCTGGCGGGCATGATGGATGCGCTCATCGAGCACAAGGACGACCTGGGCGAGGCCATCGCCGACGCCGTCACCGCCGACGCCAAGGTGGGCGTGTGCCCCAAGTGCGGCAAGGACCTCGTGATGAAGAACTCGGCCAAGACCCGCGGCTCGTTCATTGGCTGCATGGGCTGGCCTGACTGTGACGTCACCTACCCCGTGCCGTCGCGCGTGAAGGTCATACCCATCGAGGGCGACGGGGCGGTGTGCCCGCAGTGCGGGGCGCCGCGCATCAAGTGCCAACCGTTCCGCCAGCGCGCCTACGAGCAGTGCGTCAACCCGGCATGCCCCACCAACCGCGAGCCCGACATCGTGGTGGGGGAGTGCAAGGCCTGCGCCGAGGCCGGTCGCCACGGAGACCTGGTGGCCCACAAGAGCGAGCGGAGCGGCAAGCGCTTCATCCGCTGCACCAACTACGACGAGTGCGGCACCAGCTACCCCTTGCCCCAGCGCGGCACGCTGCATGCCACGGGCGAGACCTGCGAGCACTGCGGCGCGCCCATCGTGCAGGTGGACACGGCGCGCGGGCCATGGCGCATCTGCGTCAACATGGACTGCCCCAGCAAGGAGAAGGCCAAGGAGAAGGCCGCATCCACGGGCCGCGGGCGTGCGCGCTCCGGCGGCCGCAGGGGCTCTACCAGGGCAAAGAAGTAGGGTGCGGGCAGGAAGAAGGTAGGAAGGCGTGGCAAGAACCGGAGTATTCGTCACCCTCGAGGGAATCGACGGGTGCGGCAAGTCGACGCAGGCATCGCTGCTGGTGGACGCCCTCAGGGCCGCTGGCCATGAGGTGGTTGCCCTGCGCGAGCCGGGCGGCACCCCCATCTCCGAGAAGATCCGCGCCCTTCTGCTTGACCCCGCCAACGCCGAGATGGCGCCCGAGTGCGAGCTGCTTCTGTACGAGGCCTCGCGCGCACAGCTGGTGCGCCAGGTGATCCAGCCTGCGCTGGAGCGCGGCGCCGTGGTGGTGTGCGACCGCTTCTTCGACAGCACCTATGGCTACCAGTACGGCGGTCGCGGGCTCAGCGAGCAGCTGGTTAAGACCTGCAACGAGCTGGGCTCATGCGGGGTTGTGCCTGCGCGCACCATCGTCTTCGACCTGGCGCCCGAGTGCGCGCTGCAGCGCGCCACCAAGGGCGGAGCCGACCGCATCGAGGCGGAGGGCCTGGCCTTCCAGCAGCGCATTCGCGAGGCATACCTGCGCCTGGCCGCGCAGGAGCCCCAGCGCGTGCATCTGGTGGATGCCGTGGGCACGCCGGAAGAGGTGTTCGCGCGCCTGGCGGACGCCCTGCGTGACCTGTTCGGCACGCTTGAGGGCGGGGAGGCCTGATGGCTGAGCGCTCACCAGAGGTGCCCCGTGCGCTTGCGATGCTGGACGAGCAGCCGTCCGTGCGCGACTTCCTCGCCCGCGCGGTGACCGAGCATCGCCTGAGCCATGCCTATCTGTTCCTAGGGGCGCCGGGCTCGGGAAAGACCGAGGCGGCGCTTGCGCTGGCACAATGCATCGTGTGCCCCAACGACGGGTGCAACAACTGCGACGAGTGCATTCGCGTGCGGCACCGCACCCACCCCGACGTGCGGGTCATAGAGCCCGAGAGCGCCACGGGGTATCTGGTGGAGCAGGTCCGCGAGCTTATTGACGACGTCGCCCTGGCGCCGGTGCGTGCCAAGGCGAAGGTCTACATCCTCACCAACGTGGGGCTTTTGCGCCGCGAGGCGGCAAACGCCCTGCTCAAGACCATCGAGGAGCCTCCCGCGGGGGTCACCTTCATCCTGGTGGGCCGCACGGTCGACTCCATCCTGCCCACCATCGTCTCGCGCTGCCAGCGCGTGCCGTTCAAGGTGGTATCGCCCGACATTGCCATCAAGAGCGTGGAGCGCGCGGTGGGCGCCAACCCCACCGAGGCGCGCATCGCGCTTGCCGTGGCCGGAACCCCCGAGCGCGCCTCGGCGTTCCTCTCCTCCTCAAGCCGGCGGCAGGTCCGCAGGCTCATGGTACGCACCATCACCGAGCTGGCCCACGACGACGATTGGGACGTGCTCTGCTCGGCGCGCGCCTTGGTCGAGGCGGTGTGGGAGTCCGTGGGGCGCCCCGCGTCCGGCAAGAAGGGTCGCGGAAAGACCGAGGACCCCGTGAAGAAGGCGCTCGAGGAGCGCATCAAGGGGCAGGAGGACTACCTCTCTCGCGGAGCAATAACGCAGATTGAGAAGAGCGTGAAGCGCGAACTCACCGCGCGCGAGCGTTCGGGTATGATGGAAGCCCTAGCAGCTGCCGAATCGCTCCTCCGAGATGTTCTGACGTGCTGCGAGGGAGTTTCCGCGCCTATCGTCAACCAGGACGTTGCCGATGCGGTCGAGCGCATCGCACAGAGCACCTGTACGGGCGGTGCGGTGCGGGCACTCGAGGCTGTGACCAATGCCGCAAGCGACATCGCTCACAACGTGAATCCCCAGCTGGCCTTCGAGGTCATGCTCTTGTGTGTCAAGGAGGCACTTGCATGCCCACCGTCATCCCGGTGAAATTCAAATATGCGGCGCGCGACCTGTGGTTTGACCCGGGCCTGACCGACGCCCAGGAAGGCGATCACGTCATCTGCACCACGGAGCGAGGCACAGAGATTGGCCTTGCCACCATGGACGCCATCGAGATGGACGAGGAGCGCCTGCACGAGACCATTGGCGACGCCGTGCTGAAGCCGGTGCTGCGCATTGCCGACGAGGCCGACCTCGACCGCGCCGAGGAGCTGGCGCAGCTGGGGGAGGACGCCTTCCCCACGTTCAGGCGCCTGGTGGTTGAGTCCGACCTCGACATGAAGCCCGTGGGCGTCGAGTACCTCTACGGCGGCGAGAAGGTCGTGTGCTACTTCTCCGCCGAGGAGCGCGTGGACTTCCGCCAGCTTGTGCGCGACCTCTCGCGCGAGCTGCACGAGCGTATCGACATGCGCCAGATTGGCGTGCGCGAGGAGGCGGCCATCATCGGCGGCTTTGCGCACTGCGGCCAGGAGCTGTGCTGCGCGCGCTTTGGCAAGCAGTTCGAGCCGGTCTCCATCCGCATGGCCAAGGAGCAGGACCTTCCCCTCAACTCGACGAAGATCAGCGGCGCGTGTGGTCGCCTCATGTGCTGCCTGCGTTACGAGTTTGAGGCCTACCGCGACTTCAAGAGCCGCGCGCCCAAGCGCAACGCCGTCATCGAGACGCCGCTGGGCAAGGGCAAGATCATCGAGTACGACACGCCGAAGGAGCAGATCTGCCTGCGGCTTGAGAACGGCAAGCAGGTCCGCGTGGCCCTGGCCGACATGGAGGCCTCCGAGGCTGCCCACAAGAAGTCCGAGGAGCTGGGCTGCCCCTGCCGTCCCGACACCGTCACGCGCGCCGCACTCGACAAGCTCGAGTCGCCCGAGATAAAGATGGCCCTGGCCGAGCTCGATCGCCAGATGGGCGTGCTGCCCGAGGAAACCTTCGACGAGTCCGACCTGTTCGTCGAGACCAAGCCGCGCCGCCGCCGTCGCAAGTCGAGCGCCGGCGAGGCCCAGGCGCAGGCGGCTCAGACGGCATCGCAAAGCTATCGCGCGCGCCAGAAGCAGGTGGAAAACGCAGTTGCCGAGGAGGAGGCGTCCACGCGCCAGCGCCGCCGCCGTCGCAAGACCCAGACTGCCGGCGAGGCTCCGGTGGCGGAGGCTGCGGCAAAGGCCGCGGCGCCCACAGAGGCACAGCCCGCATCCAGCCGTCGTCGCAGGCGCCACCATGTGGCCACCGAGGGCGAGCAGGCACAGGCGCAGACGCGCGCAAAGGCCCCCGAGCAGCAGGAACGTCCGCGGGGCATGCAGCCCACCAAGCGCAAGCGTCGCCCCGGCGACAAGGGCGGAGCCCCGGTGCAGGACGGTGCGCAGGCGCAGGCCAAGGGCGCCAAGCAGCAGCCCAAGAACACGCCTAAGCATCGCGCGCCGGCGCCGCAGCAGGCCCAGGCCCAGCAGGGCAACGCCGCCCTGCAGGCACAGGATGGCCAGGCAAAGCCCAAGCGCAGGCGTCGCCATCGCGGCAGCCGCGGCCGTGGCAAGGGTGGCGCAGAGGGCGCTCCCGCCAGCGAGTAGCCATCCCACAGGGTGACGTGCGCCAGGGGAACTCATCCCGGAGCGGGAAACTGGCAATTAGGGGACAC
>CACXFC010000081.1 GCA_902766835.1 uncultured Coriobacteriaceae bacterium
GGGTTCGACTCCGCGCGACACCCCCAGATACGAAAAGACGCCCATTGCTGGGCGTCTCGTATTCGATGGTGGCTGGGGAGGGAGTCGAACCCCCGACACAGGGATTTTCAGTCCCCTGCTCTACCAACTGAGCTACCCAGCCGAGTGCCTGCTCGCTTACAAGCCTGTTTAATATACCAGACTCTTGCGGTGCGTCAACACTAGAGGGTTATCTTTTTTTGATTCTTGGAGAAATGCAGAAGTCGTCCTCATGCGGCGGCCCTGTGCGGGAGCCCGCACAAGGCCGCCGCATGAGGACGACGGAAAAGAACGGGGAGGCCGCTAGCACGACCTCCCCTACTGTCAGCTCACATGTCAGACGACGCTTAGTTGCCTGCCTCCAGCTGGAAGCTGCCCGACGACTCCATCTGCTGGAGCCTGCGCTCGCCCTCCTCCGCAATCTGGCGGAAGTCGGCGATGGTCTGCTGCATCTGGGGCAGTGCGCGCTGCTTGTATACCGAGATGTCATTCAGCGCCGAAAGGGCGTCGGAGAAGGCCTGCTTCAGCGTCTCGGGAGACACGCTCGCCTCGGTGGCCTGACGCTGCACGGCAACGCCCTGCTCCTTGAGCATGCGCGAGGTGGCAGTGATCATGTCGTTGGTCGTGGCATTGAGCGCCTGGATCTTGTCGAGGACGATCTTCTGGTTGTAGAGCGCCCCGGCAACCGTCACGGCCGTACGCAGCGAGGCAACCGTCACGTGCTCGGCGCGGTCGACCGCACGCACCAGCTCGAGGTTGTTGCGGCGCACCACGTCCATGGCAACGATGCCCTGCTGGTTGACCACCAGCAGCTGCTGGAAGTCCATGATCTTCTGGCGCAGCGGGAAGAGCACCTCCTCCTCGAGGAACTTCACGCGCTCGTCGTCGTTGCCCTGCATGCGGATCTCTTCGATCTTGGTCGAAAGATAGGCGTCCAGGTCGATGGCCATCTCGAGCTTCTGGTTGAGCTGCTTGGTGAGGTCGCGCATGGCGCCTTCCTCAAGCTCAAGGGTGATGTTGTCCTGCTTGAGCGTGGTGCGGCCGCGGTCGAGCGACTTCACGATGTCGGCAATCTCGGCATCGGCGCTCTTGTAGCGCTCGAAGTAGCGACGGACGGGGTTGAAGAAGCCGCTGAGCGGGCCGGCCTTCACGAAGTCGATGCCCGAAGGGTCGAGGTCGCGCATCTTGATGGCAAGCTCCTCGAGGCTCTTGGCAACCTCGCCGCTCTCGCTGCCACCGCGGGAAAGCTCGCCCATGCGCTTGGCCAGAATGGCGTTCTTGTTGGCAGAGCGCTCCATGATGTCGGTTCCCAGGTCGTTGACGGCACTGGTGATCTCGCGCCTGCTGGCAACCGAATCGAGGTTGACGTTGACGATCTGCTCGCCCTTCTCGTTTGCTGCGGAATCGACCGCCTGAGCATAGGCAGGGGTCACTGCAGTCTGCTGCTTGACAAGATCTTTAACCTCATCGGGATCGGGAATCTCAAGGTCGAAGCTCACGGTAGGGCCTCCTTACATGTTGGCGTTGAACAGGTTCTTGAGCTGATAGACCACGTCGTCGGTAGACGCATCGATGCTGGCTGCCTCATTGATGGAGCTGATCTTCTTCAGCGCATCGATATTGGCGTTATACCCAATGGTGTAGACGGGAATGCGCAGGGCCTTGAGGATTCCCTCCACGTCCGTCAGGTCGTAGCCCGAGTTGGTCTCGCCGTCGGACAAGACGAAGATAATCGGCTTCGCATCGGGATACTGAGCCAGTGCCTGCTGCACCATCTGCGCACCCACCGCGATGCCGTCGAAGGTTGCCGTGCCGCCACCGGCGCGCAGCGACTCGACCGCACCCTTGAAGTACGCCTGCTGGTTGAGGTCGAACTTGCCAATGGGCAGCTCGATGGTCACGTAGTCGGAGTACGAGACGAGGCCCACGTAGTTGTTGGCGTTGATGTAGCGCATGCTGTTGATGAGCGACTCCTGCAGGGCGCGCAGCGGGGCGCCGTCCATGGACCCCGAGATGTCGGCCACAAACACGGCCACGACGGGCTTGCCCATGTCCTTGTTGTCCTTGTAGAGCTTCTGCGCGGCCAGCAGCGTGGCACCGTCGATCTCGGGGTTCTCGCTCTTGTAGGACTCCATGCCGTTGAAGCCATAGCGCTCGGCCAGCTCGGCGCCGTTCTCGTCGCAATAGTCGGCAAACAGCTCGATGATCTGCTTCTTGGTGGGGTCGGTGGTGGGAAGGGTGACCAGCGGGTTGTCGTGGCGGTACCCGAACGGCACGAACTTGTACGACTTGGAGAGCGTCGAGTCGTTCGCGTAGAGCTGGTACTCCAGCACGAAGCCGTCAAGCGAACCGCGCTCGGCAGCGTCACGCATCTGCACCGTGGTCATGGCCACGAAGGGCACGTTGGCCTGGAACTGGCGGAAACCCTCGACGGCCGCGTCGGAGAGCGGGTCCTTGCGGTCGTAGCGCTGCAGCGTGGAGACCAGGAAGTTGAGGCCCGTGCTGCTCGTGAAGGGGTTGGTGTAGCCCATGGTCAGCTCACCAGCACCCGTGGACTCGGTGACAGCCTTGAGGTCGCACTGGCCATACTTCTCCACCAGCTCGTCGTAGTGAGCCTTGTCGAGCAGGAAGCCGGCGACGTTGCCCACCGTGCGCTCGCGCACGAAGTTGCACTCGATGCCCTTGGCGCCCAGCATGTCGATCCACAGGCGGTTGGAGGGCGTGTAGCCGTCGGGCGTGGCCTTGCCCGTGGTGATGTAGTCGTTGCCCAGGCCGCTCGAGACGTTGCGGATCTGCACCGACACGCGCTGCCCGCCGACCTCGTAGCCAGAGGCGTTGAACTGGTCGGCCAGCTCGCGCATCCAGCCGTCGCTGCCGTTGCCAGCCTTCTCGGGCGAGCACCAGATCTCGGCGTACAGATCGGTGGTGGCCTGAGCGGTCACCTTGTTGTTCTCAAGATCGGGCAGCTCGTCTGCCGTGGTGTCCTCATCTTCGGTGTACTCGACCGACGACTTCACCGGAGTGGCAGTTGCGGGCTCGATCGTCTCGACCATGCGCGTGAGGCTTGTGGTGGCATCCTCAACCGTGCGGACGTTCTTGGGCACGAACACGTTTCTTGCCAGGATGAACGCGCCAAACACCACGATGCTCACCGCGAAGATGCCTGCCACGACGGCAATGATCCCCTTGCTGTTCTTGCGGTTCATGTTTCCTCCTTGACCGGCCGCCACCTGCGCCTATCGGTAGTACTTCGTCTGCTCTAGCAGGTCTTTGACCTCTTCGAGCATGTGCGTGTTGTCTTCCTTGTTGTCGTCCGACTGTAGGTCGGAGAGCTCCATCTCGAGCTTGCCCATCTCGAGCAGCAGGCGCTCGTTGGCTTCGATGACCTCGCGCATGTCTTCGATGGCGTCTTCGTACACGCGAAGCTGCTCGGTCAGGATGGGGTCCGCATTGCCGCCCGACCCGGGGAGCTGGCGCTTGGCCTTGCGATAGGTGTCCACGTCGAAGGACTGGACGCGGTTGCAGAGCAAGGCGCAGTTGCGCAGCAGCGTACGGTGTGCGGCATCGACCACGGCGGCAAACTTGTCATGGCTGATGCTCTCGTCGCCAAAGGTGGACGAGATGACGCGGTAGAGCCTCTTGCGGCGATGCTCCATCGACTCAACCTGAGAGGCAGCCTCGGAGGCGTACCCTCCGACAATGGGCATCTCGGAGTAGTCGCGCAGCATGGGCAGCACGTCGTCGCTCTCGTCGACCTCGCCGGCCTCCAGCAGCCGATACTCGGGCTCGTGCAGATAGTTGTAGGTTGATGCTCCAAAGGCGCCCGTCAGCAGGATGCCGCTGATGACCGACAGACCCGCGCGCAGGATGCTCGGATCGGAGGGTGAAAGCCCCACCAGCCAAGGCGTATAGAGCACCATGCCCGTGATGGCGATTGCAGCATATGAGGCGAGCAGCCGTGCGTACTTCTTCATTCCAGCCGTTCCATAACCGATTTTCAGACAGTCTCTATTCTACCCGCTGGCAGGCAATGCCAATACGAACTGGCCGAGCGGCATCGGTAGCACGGCATGACAGCCATCGGACGGCAAAGGTGGTTGGAGGGCTAGAAGGCTCCGCCGCCTCCGCCACCGCCAAAGCCTCCGCCGCCACCGCCGGAGAAGCCACCGCCGCCACCGCCGCCGGAGCTCGACTCCGAGGCGGCCAGCTGCGCGGAGCTGACGCTGTGCGCCGAGGCGTAGCTGTCGTGGAAGCTCGTGTACGGACGCCCGTGCGGGCCGCCATAGTACCAGCCGTAGGTGGGGGCAAGGCGCGGATCGTCGAGCAGCTCGGGCATCGCGACCTTGAGCTGCTTGATGACCTCGTCGGCCACGCCCAGCACAACCGCCATCACCAGCAGGCGATTCCACAGCACGACGTCGCGCGGCACGGCCTCCTCCAGGCGCGTGAAGTCCTTGAGCCAGCGCCTGAGCGCCACAAGCTTGGCCTTCAGCTCGATGGCCTCCTCGGAGATGGGCTTGCACTTGATACCCACGAAGACGCCGGCAAAGCCAATGCCCATCTGCAGGAACGCCAGAAGCAGCAACGGCCAGATGCCGCCGATGATGACCAGGAGCACCGAGAGCGCGAAGAGCATGAACGACACGACGCCGCAGGCAATGGCAATGCCACGGCCCGTTGCCTTCTTGCTGATGTAGAACTGACGCAGGGCCAGCTGTGCCTGAACCTTTGCCTCCCAGTTCTCGTATGCGTCATGGAAGCTCTCGGGATACTTCTTGGCGACCTTCTCGATCTCGCTGAAGTAGATCAGCTCGGCATCCGGGTCATCTCCGCCCAGGCGCTTGGCATGACGCCCGATGTTGTGGAACAGCGTGCGCATCGCACGACGGTCGATGTCGTCGAGGTCCATGTTCTCGGCGGCGGGCGTCACCGTAAGGCGATAGTCCTGGCTCTGCTTGACCTTGCCAAACAGCCCCTTGCTCTCGATGGTCACCAGCTCGAGCTTGATGGCCCCAAGGTCGGTGAGACGCATGAGCGTGGCCGTGAAGTCCTCGTCGGAGGGGTTGCCATCGCGGTAGACCGCGCCGAGCACGGCGGGATGGTCGTTGCTGGGAACATCGCGGAAGTACTTGTCGTCGAACGAGGGCTTGTGCGAGTTGCGATAGCGCAAGAACGACGCGATGATCCCCACGATGCAAGCCAGCGTGGCGGCAACGTCCAGGCCACTGCCGCCATACACGAACAGGCGGGCGCGCTGGCGCCTTGAGTTGGCCTCGTCGGCCCACTTGTTCTCCTCGTCCAGAATCGTGCGCAGGACGGTGGTGCCGTCGGAGGCAGTATCGCTCAGCCAGGAGTCGGGGAACGTGATGCGAGCTTCGGCAAACTCCGACGTGCCCACGCCGGGCACGCTGTAGACCACATCGTTGCCCGAGAAGTGCACCGACGCGTCGAGCGGGCCATGGCCCCAGGCCCGCACGTTCTCTTCGGGCACGACCGTGGTTCCCGCGGGAACGGGCAGATGCACCGTGCACCTGACGTTACGGGACTCGACGTCCCAGCCGTCGGACACGAACTTCCAGTACAGCTCAGACACGTCGTCGTGGCGTACCGCAAGGTTGGAGTCGGTGTAGTTGATGACGAAGATGGCCGACTCGTTGCTGTGCGCGGAGTAGAGCTTGACCTCCACGTAGGTGCCTTGGTCACGCAGCTGGTAGGTGTGGTCTTCGCCAGAGTAGTCCTCCACGAAGGGCACGAAGGTCCCGTTGTCCATCTCGCCAACGCTCGAGATGGTCGTCTCGATGTAGCGCCCATTGAACACGCCCGATGGAATCTGCCAGTAGACGCCGTGGTAGGACCCATCGAAGTCGAAGGTTCGTGATTCCTGCACCGAGACCGAGCCGTCGGTGGCAACCGTGGCGTCAATGTTCACCTGGTCTATGGAGTAGCCGTCGGCGTACGCCAGGCTGGCAGGCATAAGGGCCGACACGACCAGCGCCATTGCAAAGATGCAGGCGGCAAGCCAGCTGCGTCGTCTCATAACGTTCCTAAGCATAGTGGCCTCCTTGAGCCTCAGGCGCCCCGCACGGACGCCTGAGTTGAAGGATACCAGAGCAAACGGACACTTTCAGAGCCACCCGCTAGCGACGGGGGCTAATCTGTGGAAGGACAGCCAATCTTTAGGACGGTTCCACACACATCCACCTGAGCGCCAACGCCCAGCACGGCGCTTCCTTCCAGTGGCACGCCGTCCACCAGCGCAGGGTTCGTGGCGCCGCAGTCCTCTACGAGCACCTTCTCCCCGCAAGGGACAAGGCGCAGGTGCCTGCGGGAGACCGACCTCGCCTTAAGAAGGATGTCGCTCGCATCTCCCCTGCCCACCACAATTCCCTGGGCAGGCAACGGCACGCACACGCGCAGGTCCTCGGACTCGACAAGAACGGAGGGCGGCTGCTTGTCTGGTGCCGCAGACAGCTCCTTGCTTACCGCAGCAAGATCGAAGGTGTCGTCCGCAGAACCAACCTCATCCTTTCTGCTGTGACGCGGCTCGGAAGGAGGCTCGTCGTCTATCTCGTCAAGCTCGATGGCTGCCAAAGGGTCTGCTCCCCCGGGTATCGCGATCGGCTTTGTCACCTCGGCCAGCGGGGGCTCCGCCTGGCGCTGCTTGGCCCTTCCCGCCTCGTCGCGGGAAAAGTCGTACAGACACCCATAGCAGACGTCCATGTCGGCAAAGAGCGTCTCGCCGCACCGCGGGCACACCTTGGTGCCCATGGCCTCCTCACGCTCCGGCGTTGCCGCAAACGTATACTTCGTTCCACCCTTCTGCACCATTCTCTGATCTCTCTGCATGCCTCACGTCCTCCATCCAACTCATATGCACGCGCTCGCCACGCGCAAGCCACGGACCCTCCAGTGCGGGACGCTCGAGCGTCACCCAAGCGCCCCTGACCGTAATGACCCTCCCGGGCACCACGGCCCTCCACACCTCCATTACCAGCCCCGATTCGTCCACAAAGGCAACGTCGATCCGGTACCCCATGCCCCAGGTGTGGATCGAGGCACATCTGACGAGGGCAACCGGAGCGGCATCCGCGTGCGTCCCCAACAGCCCCCGCAAGCGCTCGAGGGGGCCGATGAGCGCCCTGAACAGCAGCGTCTCGTGATTCGCGTAACGACGACGCACCGCAAGCAGTCTGCTCATCTACACCACCACCCCTGGCCTGAACCTATCCACCACCAGCTTCCGCTCGTGCGTCAGCGCAACGGGCGGACGAAACGCAACGCCGCAGATCACAAACGAGTGGGGCCAAGGCCGATAGCGAAGGGTGCAGGTGTAGGTGGTCAGCAGGGGCGAGACCGGAACGCGCAGCCCCCTTCCCGAGCCTGCGGACGCCGATGCTCCAGAGACCCCCACGCTCACTTCGCAGTTGGGCAGCGCAAGCGCAGACTCTATGCAGCTCTGCACCTGTCCGGCTGCGGCCTGGGCACTCTGCTCGCCGGGCGGCGACACTCCCTGGGAGACCACCGCATCGAGGGCAATCCGGTCGAAGCTGGCGCAGGCCTCGACGAAGCGGCAGATGTTGAACACGATCAGGGCCACCACAATGCACACCGGCACCACAACCGCCATCTCAACGGCCATCTGTCCGCGCTCGCCGCGCCCGGGCTCCCCGCGTGCCATCATGACGTCACCCCAATCTTCGAGAGGTCGATGGTCAAAGGAATGCTCACGCCCTCCAGGCCCGGGATGGGAATCTCGGCAACGGTGAACTCCCCTGTGCCAAGCATCTCCTGCACATGGCTGCGCAGCAGCTCCACCAACACCTCGGGGGACTCGGGAAGAGACTGGATCAGCGTGCGAGCCTCCCCCACCGTAGACAGCCCGGCCTTGTCGAGCACCGTCTGGCTATTGACGAGCACGGGCTTGCGCAGCCTCAGATCGGCGGGCTCGAACCCCGTGCTCGACACCAGTCCCGACAGCTTCTCGCGAAGCCACGAGGCAACGCGCTCGCCAAAGACCCCCTCGACTCCATTCAGGAAGCGCCCGCCGGCATCTGCGATGTTGCCGTAGGCCGACCCATAGCCCACCAAAAGATCGCCCCAGAGGCTCGTCACGCTTCCCACCAGGTCAAGCGTCAGCGAACCCGTGCTGCTCCGCAGCCCATCGAAGGCACGCGCCAAAACGGTGTTGCCCTTGGTCGCCTCATCCGGAGCCAGCACCGCCCCCGAGATTGCCGCACCGGCAGGCAGGCGCCCACTTGAGAGGAACGCGCGCGTGAGTTCGGTGGGGACCATAGCCGAGGTCGGGCGGCACACGACGCTCACGCATCCCCAGGCCCCGGGCGGGCACACCTTGGGACGCTCGACCGAGAGCATCTCCATCGCCGCGTCGAAGGCGCTGCGGCCCTTCTCGGCCGCCTCCTGCATGTCCCTCTCGGCGGCAATCTCATCTTGGCGAGCCCGCTCGTAGTCCTTGGAGGCCTCCACCACGATGCGCCAATAGTGCTCGAACCCGTTGTTGATGTTGGTAGAGGCGTCTGCGACATTGCCCATGGCACGCGCGTCCATGCGACATACCAGGCACATCCGCACACTGCCGTAGTCGATGACGCACAGCGACGCGTTTCCCACGAAGGGACCAGTGGCACCCGGGCAATCGAGCGAGCAGTGCAGCACCATGCCCTCCTCCTCGCTCGTGCAGGGCCACACGGCGTCGGTGTAGAGGCGCGTGCCCTTCACCATGTCGGTGGTGTGCGGAAGCACATCGAGGTCCATGGCCACGGCATCCTCGGTATCCAGGCAGCTCATCCGTCCTACGGCCTCGTATGCATACCCATAGAACTGCTTGCGCGCCGCGGAGCGCTGCATCTCCTCCACGCCACCGTTCGCCCGGTGCTCGTGGGTATAGCGATGGCCGTAGTAGTTGCGGGCACGCACGCGCGCATATTCGAATTCCCAGTCTTTGGGCGAGGCGTACGAGGGATTGAAGGCGCTCCCCAGGCTGGTGAGCGTAGCCACGCGGCTTCTGAGGCAGCGCGGGTCGTCGACGCAGTCGGCACGCCACGCCCGCTCCTTCGCTGCCTCGGCGCGCTTGTGCGCCTCGTCCTTGCGCGCAGATGCCTCGGCGAGCTCCTGCGCATCCTCTTCCATTTCCTCGCCGTCGAGCGCGTCCTCGAGAAACGAGAAGTCGGTCTTGGAGCTTTGGGGGAAGGGCACCGCCATGCCAACGTAGTTCATGCCTCCCGTGGCATTGGCAGAGACGCACGAGGCCGAGTTGGCCATGACCAGGGCAGGCAGCGCCTGCTCAAGCCTCTGCAGGCCCTGCGCGGCGGAATGGGCGAAGCTCTTGCGAGTGTCCAGGATCCGCTTCCCCACGCTCATCACGGCGGCAGACTTAGCCTGCAAGGGAGGTATTGCCGACACCACAAGCGCGGCACCGCATACGATGACCCCTGTCAGCCCCATCGTCAGGACGCAGGCATCAAGGACCTGGGCCACCGTGCTGTAGGCGGCAACGCAGTTCTCGCCGGCCATGGCTGCGGCATCAGCCACCTCTTGCACGTCGGCCGAGCGCGCCATCGACCACTGCGCGGCAGCCGTTCCAAAGACCAGCGTCAGGCTCACCAGCAGCGCCACCGCCACTGCCAGGCTGGTGTATCCGCCATCGTCGCGCACGTATGACTGAATTCCAAAACCAAGGCGCGCGAGCAGGGGGCTAGCCCCAGATCTGTTGCCACGCATCATAGTCACCTCCAACCCAACTTGGCCGCAAGTCCTCCGACAGCGACACCTGAAGCACAATTCCCTGCCCGTCGCTCATGGTTGCCAGCGCCGCAAGCGCTCCCATGAGGGGAAGCGGGCGCGCATGCCCGCGTATCGTCACGTCCACATGGCCGTCCGAGGCCGCAAGCTCCACCTGCCAGTCGGAAGGCCCTCCCACATGGAAGAGGGGAACCTCGGGCACCGCCTCAAGGCGCCTGCGCGCAAATGACTCGCACGCGGCCATGTTGCCCCCATAGGCGGTGGCCGCCGCTCGTGCGCACTCCCCTGCGGCAGCCCGCATGACCGTGCGGGTATAAGAGAGGCACACGGGCTGCAGCAGAAGGGCGAGCACCAGCATCACCGAGGGCAGAACCACAGCCGCCTCCACCGTTCCCTGGCCGCCCTGTGCTCGCAGCCTTTGGCATACTCGTTCCGGCATCTCGTGAGAACCTCCCCTCAAAACAGGACGACATCCCGCAGGGCCCCATGTACATCCGACCCTCCAACCTGATGAGACGAGGCGTCGATGGCACGCTCGAGCAGGGCGCCCTGCCGCCCGGAGTGCCACACCACGCCAAGGGCCAGCAGTATGGAGAGGAACGCGACCACCACCAAGGCGTACTCGACCGTCGACTGGCCATCCTCACGGCACAGCTTGCCCCCACGCACCATCCGTCTCATCTCCCATCACCGAGCCAACCTCGTCCGCATCCATGTGCAGGACGCTTACCTGGCACGAGCCGTCCTCTGCCATCCGGCTCACCATGCACACGTCCACCCATCCATCCCCCGCAACGACGCACCCCCAGACGGACCCCAGCAGATCGAGGTAGCCCGAGCTGGAGAGCACGCAGTCGCCCGCATCCCGGTATGAGCAGAGCAGACGAGTCGCCACCTGCTCCACCTCCCCCGCCTCAACCGAGGTCTTGGCACCCACGCCACCGCCTAGCTGCCCGATGCCGTTGGCAATTCCCTGCATGTCGACGCTCGGCGCGAGCCCGCCAGAGTCTGAGTCCGAGTCGCTGGGCTCACCCACTGACGGGCCGCCAGGCAAGGCGGGCATGCCCTTGGGCGACTGCGCAAGCCAGGCAAGGCCGAGCGCGCCCAACAAGAGCAGGAGGAGGATGGGCAGGGGGCGCACGTGCGCCCTCCGCCTCGCTCCCACGTGCGCCTACAGGGAGTTCATGCCATTGACGATGGCATCCCAGAGCTCCTGGACCTTGCCGCGAAATGCGATGATGGCAAGGATGGCAATCACCACCAAAACGCCCACCAGAATCGCGTACTCGGTCGTTCCCTGTCCGCACGTCTCCTTCAGCAGCTGGCGCGGGTCACGCAAGCAGCCCGCCTTGAGTCCCGTCGTCTTCTCCATGGGCATCCCCTTTCTTTTCATGAGGAGCGACCGAGCGCACCTCCCTGTACCTACTTGAAGCGCCACCGCCAGGCGCGTACCCATACCCAGCTGGCTATCCGACCTCCAGAGAGGCGCCCAGCAGCGGGCCGAGAATGGACATGAGCATTGCCGGGACGATCAGCGTGCCCAGTGGGATGAGCATCTTCACGGGCACGCGCTCTATTTCCTCCTCCATCTGCGCGCGCTGCTCGTCGCGGATCGCCTGCGCCTGCTGCTCGAGCGTCGCCGCAAGCGGCGAGCCAAAGGCAAGCGACTGCGACACGACGCTGGCAAAGCGCTCGAGCGACCCAACCCCAAGCCGGCGCGCCATGGAGGTGAGGGCCTCCTCCCTTCCGGCAGTTCCCAGCTGCCACGAGAGCATCGCCTGCGCCAGCGCCCGGGCCAGGGCGTTGTGATAGCGGTGGCAGTAGAGCTCGAGCGAGGAGTCGAACGAGAGGCCCGCAGAAAGCCCAAGGGTCACCACATCGAGCATCACGGGCATCTGTTTCAGGCACTCCGCGCGACTGCGCAGGTCAAAGGCCCGCTGCTGCGCACGCCTCACGGTGGGAAGCCTCTGCAGCGCAGCAAGCGCCTTGCCCAGCGAGCCACCATCGGCCGAAGCCCCATCAGATCCGCCTGCGAGGAGCGGTGACGTGTAGAGCGCGGCGAACGAGCTTGCCCCGGCTAACGCCAAGAGGCAGAGGCGCATGCCCTCCACTTAGATCACCCCTCTCATGAGATGGCGGATGATGAGCAGCGCGCACCCATCCATAAGCGTCGCCAGCAGCAAGCTGGCTGTGCCTGCCGGCGTGGCCAGGCCATGCTGGAAGTCGACGGAGATCATCGAGAGCAGAAGCACCAGCAGCAGGGGCAACAGGCAGACTATGCGCACCGAGAGGCGCACCTGGGCCGTCTTGACCGCCAGCATTCGCTCGTACTCGCCCTGCCGCTCAACCAGCTGTGCCGAGCTCTGGAACAGCCCCCTGAGCGGGCTTCCCGTGCGCTGCGCGATGACCAGGGCCGTCGTCAGCAGGCCAACCCCCGGCGCATCAAGCTCGCGGCCTAGCTCCACCATGGCGTCCTCCGTTGAGGCGCCGCAGCGCAGGCGCAACGCGGCATGGACGAAGGCCTCGCCCGCATAGCCGCGCTCGTGCACGCCCACATACTCGATGGCCTGCGTCAGCGTCTCCCCCGAGCCCAGGGCCATGGCCAGTGTGCGAAACACCTCGGGCATCTCGTCGATGAGGGCGCGCTCGCGCTTCCGGCACTCGGAGGAGTGCCATACCGCCACGCCCACCACGCACCCAACCAGTGCGGCAAACGAGCCCACAACCGACCGCGCAAACAGGCCGGCAAGCACGGAGATTCCCAGCATGGCGCACACCACCAGGGCGCAGGAGCCCTCCCTTCCCACGAGGATTCCCTGCTCCCTGAGCGTTCTAGACACGCGGTCGCTCAGGGCCTGCCACGAGGGCAGGCGCGTGAGCTGCGCCACCACATACGTGGAGCCCAAGGCGACGCATGCCGCCCAAAGCCAGCGCCCCAAAACGCGCGCTCCCCAGCCAGCGGCATGCCTGTTGGCCCCCTTGCCGGGAAGGGCCAGCACGGCAGCGGCAAACCCCGCCGCGCAGCCTACAAGACAAGCGACCTCCATCGGTCCACCTCCTCCTGCGCAAGCCGATGGTCCTCAACGCCACGAGCCACAAACTCGGGCTCGCGCACCAGATGCCAGCTGTCGTCCGCGCGCTCGTAGCTCACCAGCTCGGCAAGCTCGACGCCGCCTCCGGCCCCTCGCGTAACCTGCGCGAGCGAGGTAATCCGTCGGCTGCCATCGCCGTGACGTGCCGACAAGACCAAGAGGTCCAAGGCAGTGGCCACCTGCTCCTCGATGATTGCCGTGGGGAGGTCCATGCCAAAGCGCGCCATGAGCACCAGGCGCAGGATCGCCTCGTCCGCCGTGCCGGCGTGCAAGGTAGTCAAGCTTCCGTCGTGTCCCGTGTTCATGGCCTGGAGCATGTCAATTGCCTCGGCTCCACGAACCTCCCCCACCACAATGCGGTCGGGACGCATGCGCAGGGCATTCTTGACCAGGTCGCGAATGGTGACCTCGCCCGTGCCCTCGATGGAGGCATCGCGCGCCTCCAGCCTCACCACATGCGCCTTGGGGTCAAAGCGCAGCTCGGCGGAGTCCTCGATGGTAATCACGCGCTCGCCGTAGTCGATCTCGCACGACAGCGCGTTGAGCAGCGTCGTCTTGCCCGAGCCCGTTCCCCCGGCCACGGCAATATCCTGGCGCAGCCGTACGGCCCAACTCAGCAGCGTGGCGTACCACTGAGGCAGAGAGCCAAGCTCCACGAGCCTCTCGAGCGAGGTGATGCGATTCGAGAACTTCCTGATGGTCACATACGGCCCGTCGATGCCCACCGGGGCCGCCACCGCGTTTACGCGGTCGCCGTTGGCAAGGCGCGCGTTTACCAGAGGCGAGCTCTTGTCGAGGCGGCGGCCCAAGGGGGCAAGGATGCGGTCGACCACCATGAGAATCTGCTCGGGCGACTCGAAGCGCATGCTCGCGGGATGCAGCTGTCCATCCCGCTCGTAGTAGAGGGACGCGCAGCCGTTGACCATGACCTCCGACACGCGGTCGTCGTCCAGCAGGGGCTGTATCGGCCCCAAGCCCACCACCTCGTCCAGCACGCGCGACGTGAGCTCCTCGCGCTCCGCCGGCAGGAGGCGCGAGAACCGCTCCTCGTTGAGGATGGCCTGACAGGTAACACGCAGCTCCGCGCGTGCCTGCTCGGTGTCGGGCGTGGCAACCATGGAGGCCACGGTGGCAAGCCCAAGGCGGCCAACCAGCTCTCGCTTCAGCGTGGAGGACAGCTCGTCGCCGCCGGCTGCAGCCTCGACCTGCGCTGTCTGCTCAAGCGCACCGGCGCGGGACTCCTGCTCGCGCACGCGCTCCAAGACCGTCATTACACTGCCTCCCTATGTTTGCCAAAAAACGCGAGCCGCCGCTTCTTCGTCTGGTACTCGGCCGCCTTGCGCGCAGCCTCGTTGTCGGGCAGACGGCCCAGCTCGGTCAGCGTCTGCGCCAGAAGCGATGCGGTGCACATCGTCATTGCGGAATCGATGCCCGCAAGCTCGTCGACCTTGCCGCCCGAGAAGAGCTCCTCGGCCTCGATGCCCCCGTCTATCACGCGATGTATACGCGCGGTCTCAAGGCCCACCTCGGCACGGCCCTCGAAGGCGTTGGGCTTGACGCGCGGGTCGCCCAGGTTGACGACGCGCACGATCCTAGTGCGCGCCACACCCAGGCGCACGGCCAGTGCGCTGACCCGTGCGGCCGAGGCAACGGCTCCCGGCCTCTCGTCATGCACGACCAGCAGGCGATCGCACGACTGCACGGCCTGTGCCACGCCATCGGTAAAGGTGGTTGAGGTGTCTACCAGCACCAGGTCGTAGCGCGTAGAGAGGTACGAGAGCAGCGTCGCCACGTGCGGCATCACCAGCTCGGCCATCTCCGGGCGCTCGCAAGGCCCCCAAAGGTGCACGTGGTCGTTGCAGCGGATGCTCGACCTTCCCATCGATTCGGCCGTAGGAGTCCCGCCTGGGGCGATGCGCAGCAGGTCGGGGCCCTTGGGCACGCCAAAGCACGTGTGCAGGTTGCCGCATGACAAATCGAGGTCTACCACGGCGACATCCATTCCCCACGACCCCGCCAGGCTCGCCATAAGCGCAATCAGCGAGGTCTTGCCCACGCCACCGCGGCCGGAGGCAATCGTGAGGATGGGAGACGCATCGGCCGGGCGCGACGGAATCACCAAGGGCTCGACGTATCCCCGCACGGCAGGTTCCTTGCGCGGCTCCGCCCCAGCCGGAGCGGGAACATCCTCCACACGCGGCACCTCGGACAGGCGCGCGGCACCCTGGCTGGCCGCCTCTGGCTCTTGGGCAGGCTTGTGCGGTGCCACGCCGCCCTCGCCTGCCAGCTCCTTATGCGCCAGTGCGCTCTCGAGCGCTGGGGCGATCGTTGCATCCACCACCTGTGAGATGCCTGCCCGGCGTGCCCGCGAGCGAAGCGATCCGCTCGCACCGCGCGCAACCAGCACAACCTCTCCGGCCAGCCCGTCACGCACCACCGCAGCGGCCAAGTTCATGTCGGACACGCCGTCTTCGGTGTGGCCGATGATGGCACCAACGGTGCCCGGTTCCTCTTCCCTGAAACGTTCGCGCAGCTCCTGAGCATTGCGGGCGAACACCACCGCCGAACCTGGCGCAATCCTCTTCAGCGCCATCAGCACCTCGCGACGCCCCGCCTGCTCGGCATAGCCCAGCCAAAGTTCACACGTCACCCTATTCGCCTCCCTCTTCTGGCACCACCTCAGCGGGCGCCTCTGCTTCCTGTGCCGGTTCGAGGGTCTCCACGTCGTTGGCGGGAATGACCAGACGCAGCTCTCCCGAGGCGCTTGCGCCCAGGACGTCCGCCACGTTCTCGGGCAGCACCGCAATGGTTATCTGCTGTGTTGCGGCCATGCCTGTCGATGCGGCCAGCTCGGAGAGCACCTCGATGTCTGCCGCCAGCAGATACGGGCCGTCCGACGAGACGGCATAGGCGCTTACCTTCGCCCCGCGCGTCACGCCGCGCGAAAGACCCAGCTTGTCGGTCACCGGAACGCTCACCGCCACGCGCCCGGAGGGCACCTCGGAAACCTCCGACTCGTCCCTGAAGGCAAGGCTGGTTATGGGAACACCCTTGGCCACCGGCACGCGCACCTCCTTTCCCAGCACTTCGTCGAGGCTCATGACGGCATCGACGGGAGCCAGGTCGGACACCCAGTCACGCACGCGCACGTTTCGCTCGGTAATGACCTCACCGGCCTCGATCGTCTGATCCGCAACCACGAGCTGCGTCAGCTCGCCTCCAAAGCGTTCGAGAACGTCGGAGCGCACGCGCTGCGCCTCGTCGCGCACCGAGCTTGCGTAGGCAAGGCACGACATGACCCCCAAGAGCGCGCATGCCGCAGACAGAACGACCCTGAATCGCGTAGACATTGCCACCTCCCAGCAACTTGGCACCTAGCCCAAAACCCGCTCGATACCATTGTTGGGGGCATGCAACCCGGCAGACAGAAGTTTTTAAATTGATGTACGTTCCAGGTCGCATCTGAGTCGCAGCCCGGTAGGTTGTGCGCCATAAGTGCAGCTAGATGGGCACTTTTCAGAGGCTCGTGCGACCTTATCTACACCGTTTTCCTGGCACCAGACGCACCGCAAACCTCACAAACAAAAAGGACCCGCGGCGCATTGCCGCAGGTCCTGGGGTCAAAGCTATGAAATCGAGGGTTTTGCTTGCCGCGAAAAAACGCACGCGGGTAGGTACTTTTCGGTCCCGTTTGAAAGCCGTACCGTCTGCGACTTAAATCACCACGTCGGGGTCGAGCGTTTGGCGCGAGGCACGCATCTCGCTTGCCAGCGCGAGGTAGGCCTCAAGCCTGCGCCCCGCATAGCCCTCATCCTGCGCATGCGCAAGCACCGCGCAGCCCGGCTCGTGGGTGTGCGTGCAGTCGCGGAACCTGCAGGTCTGCGCCTCACGGGCAACGTCGGGAAAGACCTTCGCCAGGCCACGCTCGTGCCCCACCAAAGGCAGGCTGCGCAGGCCGGGCTCGTCCACAATCACCCCATGCGCAGGAAGGCTCACCATGCGCCGCGTGACGGTCGTATGCCTGCCTGCGTCGTCGGATGCCCGCACCGCACCCGTCTCCAGCACGTTACGGCCCAGAAGCGCGTTGAGCAGGGTGGACTTTCCCGCACCCGACTCGCCCAACACGATGGCCACCACGCCCGCCGGAACCAGCGCGCGCACGCCATCCTCGCCTACCGCAACGCCTCGGCCCTCGGCAGCCGCGTAGATGTCAGCTACGTCTGCGTCGCCTTGGGCACCCGCTGCCGTCACCACCAGGCGCAGGTCATCCCCCAGCACCTCGTGCAGGGCGTCAATGTCGCGCGCGACGCCCTCGGCGCCGGCACGGTCGGCCTTGCTCAGCACCACAGCAAGCTCGGCGCCGCAGTCACGCACAATGACCGCAGAGCGCGCGACGCGGGCAAAGTCCACCTCGCGCTCACCCAGCTGCTGCACCACCACAACCAGGTCCACATTCGCGGCAAGCGTCTGCCGCTCTCCACGATTGCCGCCACGCCAGCGGGCAATGTCACTTTCGCGCGGAAGAATCTCCTCAATGAGGCCCATCTCGTGGCCCTGGGGCCTGCGCGCGCAGACCCAGTCGCCCACGGCTACGCGCGAGAAGCTGCCCTTGGTCATGCGCGTGGCGAACTCTGCCCTAAAGGTCGCATCCTGCGTAATGATCGCCGGGTACCCTCGGTCGAGCCGTACCACGCAACCCATTTCCAGCTCGTCGGTATCGACACCCGCCGCCGCGGCGGTCTTGCACGCCTCACCGAAGGCCCGCACTTGGCGCTCTGTGGCCCGAAGGTCCTCAAAGCCAGGGAGCTCGGTGAGCGTAGAAAGCGCCGGCAGGGCATCTTTTGCCCTGTCGGCGCGTACTTCCTGGCGGCGCTTTGTCTTGGCACGCTTCGCCACGCGTTAGTCCTTCTTCTCGACTGCCCTCATGATGGCCTTGTAAATCTCGATGATCGGGATGATGGAGAAGGCCAGAGCCATGGCGATGCCATAGTGGCTCAGATCCAGCTCAGCGAAGTTGAAGAGCTTGGAGAGCGGCGTCTCGATGACGATGTAGGTGAGCACCAGCGACAGTGCGAAGGCGCCCCACGCCCAGCCGTTCTGGGTGGGCAGGGTGAAGATCGAGCCACGACGGCTGCGCATGTTGAGCGAGTGGAACATCTCAACCATGGAAAGGGTCAGGAAGGCCATGGTCATACCTACGAGCTCAGGCTGCGCACCCTTCTCAGCGTAACGCACGCCGATGAAGTACGAGACGAGCGTGAGGACGGCGATGACTGCGCCCTGGACGAGTGTGTCGATGCCCATGCCGTTGGCAAAGATGCCATCCTTGGAGTTACGCGGCTTGCGGCGCATGATGTCGGGCTCAGCGGCCTCCATGCACATGGCCAGTGCCGGCAGCGAGTCGGTGATGAGGTTGATCCACAGCAGGTGCGTGGGCTCGAGGATGGTGAAGCCAA
>CACXFC010000082.1 GCA_902766835.1 uncultured Coriobacteriaceae bacterium
CGAATCCGGGGGTGCCCTTATGTGCACTACCCCACGTATGGCAAGCGACTTACTGTAGGCTATTGCCAACGTCTCTGGGGAGGGGGAGGACCTCATGCAGTATCGCAACGACCGTCAGGGAAAGCCCATCTCCATACTGGGATACGGGTGCATGCGCTTCACGCACAAAGGCGCCGGCATCGACTACGAGAAGGCGGAACGAGAGGTGCTTCGCGCCATCGAACTGGGCGTCAACTACTTCGATACGGCCTACGTGTATCCCGGCTCGGAGGAGCTGCTGGGGCAGATTCTGCAGAGCAATGGCGTGCGCGACAAGGTGAGCATTGCCACCAAGCTTCCCCAGTATCTGGTGCACAGCGCTGCGGCAATCGACCGCTTCTTCGACGAGGAGCTCAAGCGGCTGCGTACCGACCATATCGACTACTACCTCATGCATATGATCACCGATCCCGCACAGTGGGAGAACCTCAAGGCCTTGGGCATAGAGGACTGGATTGCCCAGAAGAAGGCCTCGGGCCAGATTGGCCAGATTGGCTTCTCGTTCCACGGGGGAAGCGATGCCTTCATACAGGTGCTGCAGGCATACGATTGGGACTTCTGCCAGATTCAGTACAACTACCTCGACGAAAACACGCAGGCGGGCCGTGCGGGCCTCATGGCGGCAGCCGAGCGGGGCATACCCGTTATCATCATGGAGCCCTTGCGCGGTGGCAAGCTGGTGGACCTGCTGCCCGAAGAGGGCAAGCGCGTCATTTCCCAGAGTCCGCGCGGCTGGAGCGCCGCCGAGTGGGCCTTCCGGTGGCTGTGGGACCAGCCGCAGGTAACGTGCGTGCTGTCCGGCATGAACTCGCTGGAGATGCTCGAGGAAAACTGTCGCGTGGCGAGCGAGGTAGAGCCGGGCAAGCTGACCGAGGACGACTTCGCCCTGCTTGCCCAGGTGGCCGCCTCCATCAACAGCCGCATGAAGGTGGGCTGCACGGGCTGCGGCTACTGCATGCCGTGCCCGCAGGGCGTTGACATCCCCGCGCTGTTCCGCTGCTACAACCACATGTACACCGAGGGGAAGAACGAGGGGCGCAAGGAATACTGGCAGACCGTCTCGCTGCGCAAGGAGAAGGCGTTTGCGCGCCAGTGCGTGGGTTGCGGCAAGTGCGAGAAGCACTGCCCGCAGGGCATAGCCATTCGCGAGCAGATCCACATTGCCGATCGCGAGTTGCGGCCGCTGCCCTGGCGCATGGCTGGCGACATCGCACGCAACTTTGCCGTCCGCTAGCGCCTGATTTAAAAGGGGCAACGTACTCCGGGCCGCCCCCAGTGCACGTTGGCAATTAAGGGACACGCCCTTTTTTGCCCCGCGGGGCAAAAAAGGGCGTGTCCCTAAATTGCCACAGCTGGGACAAACGCCTCCAGCAGATTAGAGCATGCCGAGGACAAAGGCTGTCACGCTGCAGAGGGCAGCCACACTTACCATGTTGGCGCCCTGCCATGCGGCTATGGTGCCCACGGCAAGTGCCGCGACGCCGGCGAGCGGCGTCTCGCACGACTCGACAATGGCGGGGAAGGTCATCACCGCAAGCGTCACATAGGGCACATAGTGCAGAAACGAAGTGACAAAGCGGTTGGTCAGTGGCTTGCGGATGAGGGTGAGGGGGAGCAGGCGTATGGCGATGGTAACTGCTCCCATCACGATGATGCTGATCCAAATGCTAGGCCGCATGGTCGTCCTCCTCCCTCGACACGGGGCATACGATGGCTGCCACGGTGGCTATGACAACCGTGAGCACGATGATGCGCGTGCCGCTCGACCACGCCATGGTGAGCGGGATGAGGTGCGCGGCTGCGTAACTTGCCGCAAAGCTGACCAGCACGCAGGCCAGCACCACGCGGTCGGCGCGGGCCGCCGGCATGATGACGGCAAGGAACATGCCATAGAGCGAGACGGAGAGGGCGCTCACGACGGATGCGGGCAAAAGCTCTCCTGCCACGATGCCCGCCGAGGTGCCAATGCACCACAGGGGGATGGACGAGAGCATGGCGCCATATTGGTAGAAGGGCTGCACCTGCGGGCGCGCAATGGCAAGGCCAAAGAGCTCGTCGGTGACGCCCAGGCCAACGCCGATGCGATGGATGAAGGGCGTGTTGGGGTTGAAGCGCTGCGAGAGCGCCGTGCTCATAAGCAGGTAGCGCGCATTGGTGACGAGCGTGCCTAGGGCAATCTCGGCGTAGGAGGCATGTGCCGCTATGAGTGTGAACCCCGCATACTCACCTGCCGAGGCAATGGAGAGCAGGCTCGCCACAAAGCCCTGCACGGCGTTCAGGCCTGCTTGACGGGCGGCAATTCCAAGGGAGAACGCCACGGCCAGGTATCCGAGGCCAATTGGGAAGCCGTCGCGCATGCCCTCGCGAAACTCCTTGGCGTGTTGTTTTGACACGGGCGCCTCTTTCGTAGCCGTCGTTGCTGTTGGTGCGGTGCATCAGTATAGCGATAGAGCCCCACCGCAAGAAGCTGGCCCTCAACGCTTCATAAGCGGAGCGCTAAGGGCCAGCGTCGCACGTAGAAGTGCAGGTGCGCAGTGTGCCTACGCCTGCTCCTGCACGAACTTCTCGAACTGCTTGCGCTCGGCAACCGTCTTGAAGCGAGCCATGTAGAAGTCGTTGCCCAGGTCGTCGGAGAGCACGTCGGCCATGCGACCCTGCATGCAGATGACGTCCCCGTAGCGTTCCATGATCTCGTCGTGGGTGTGGACGTAGGTGTGGCAGTCGCGACGGCACGCGTAGACGCAGTAGTACTGGTCGCCGTTGGGGCCGTGGGTGGTGGTGCCGGTGGTGACCATGTCGGCCCAGATCTGGTAGACGTCAGCCGAGTGCGCGAAGTTGATCATGTCGGGGGTGTAGCCGCCGGGCGCACGGACGTTGACCTCGAGGCCCACGTAGTCGCCCTTCTTGCCCAGGCCAGGCTTGTCGGCCGTCAGGCGGAAGAACTCCATGTGCACGAAGCGATTCTTGATGCCGAAGGCCTTGGCGGTGGCGCGGCCTGCACGGCGCAGCTTGGGGTCGACCTTTGGGCGGCAATGGTAGGCCACGTCAAGCTGGAACTCGACGGTGTCGGCAATGGAGGGCGGGAACTCCGACTGGTTCTCGAAAAGGGGCTCGCAGTTGGCGTCGAGGATTGCCTCGTAGGAGCAGAGCTCGGCGTCGATGTACTCCTCCAGCACGTAGGGCTCGTCGAGCTCGGCTGCCAGCAGCTCCTCGAGCGCGTCGGCATCCTTGATCTTGCGCGCGCCGCCCGCGCCCACGCCGCGCTCGGGCTTGGTGAACAGGGGATAGCCCGCCTCGGCGGCCAGCGCCCGGCAGGCGTCGGCGTCTGCCACCAGCGCCTGGCGCGCGGTGGGCACGCCGGCCGCGGCGTAGAGCGGCTTCATCTCGGCCTTGGACTGCCAGCGGGCCATGAGC
>CACXFC010000083.1 GCA_902766835.1 uncultured Coriobacteriaceae bacterium
GCGGGGGCAGGATTTGAACCTACGACCTCCGGGTTATGAGCCCGGCGAGCTACCAGACTGCTCCACCCCGCAATATCTGGTGCGCCTCAGCGCGAAGAAATAATATACACGCTCGACACCTGATAATCAAACGATTGCCCAATTGTCCGGCCTGTCTTCACAATTTCTGCTCACCTTTGTTTGAACTCCGATAAACCTACGCTTGCGACCTGCCCGTTCGTCCAACAAGCTTGGGGCGCCGTATACTATCTTGCGTTGTTTGTCGCATACGCCACGCGCACGGTTACGCGCGTCACCATTGGAGGTCACATGTCCCTCAGAACGAGCGCGGCGATAGCCGCCTGCAAGGTAACCCACAAGGTCATGCGCATGCTCGGCCGCACCGCGCGCGCCCTGCCCGGAATGATCGCCCTCGTCATAGACCCCAAGGTCATCGACGAGCTCTCCCGCGGCCATAAGACCATCACCATCACGGGTACCAATGGCAAGACCACCACGACCCACATCGTGCAGCAGGCCGTGATCAACACCTATGGAACCGCGGCGTACGACCCGTCGTCCACCAACCTAGAGCAGGGGATTGCCACTACGCTCTGCCTCGACAGCTCCGTCGGCGGCAAGCGCAAGAGCGACTGGGCCGTCATTGAGTGCGACGAAGGCTCGTCGAAGACCATCCTTCCTGCCATGCACCCGCAGGTCATGGTGGTCACCAATCTCTACCGCGACCAGGTTGACCGCTACACCAGCTGGACCACGGCGCGCGACTACATCATCAAGGCGGCGCAGAGCTCGCCGGAGACCACGCTGGTCCTCAATGCCGACTGCCAGGTGACCGCCTCCATAGCCGACGCGGTGGACAACAAGGTCATCTGGTTTGGCGTGGAGTGCCCGGTCTACGACGAGGGAATCGCCGACTTCGACGAGTCCGTCACCTGCGTGGAGTGTGGGGCCGAGCTTACCTTCACGCATCGCACCTTCGCGCACCTGGGCAACTACACCTGCCCCTCCTGCGGCCGCACGCACCACGAGCCCAGCATCGCCTGCACAAAGATCGAGAACCAGCGTGAGAAGAGCTGCACGCTCACCCTGCGCATCGACGGCGAGGAGCATGTGGTTGAGGCCAACATCCGCGCCGGTTACGACGTGTACAACGCCGTGGCTGCCGTGGCTGGCCTTTTGGCCACGGGCATGCCCAAGGACGACGTCTTCCGTGCCCTTGGACGCTTTACGCACGCGGCGCACCGCTTCGAGGTGTTCGACCTGGACGGCACCCGCACGCGCCTGCTGCTGATGAAGAACACTGCCGGCTGCAACCAGCTCATCAACATGGTGGTCTCCGAGGGCAACCTGCCCAACCACCTGGTGTGCCTGCTGGGCGCCGAGATCATGGACGGCATCACCACCGACTGGATCCAGGACGTGCGCTGGGAGAAGCTCTGCAATGCCGACACGCAGGTGATTGTGGGCGGTCCGAAGTACGAGGACATGCGCGACCGCCTGCTGCGCGCCGGCGTGGCACCCGAGAACATCCGCGTCCAGACCGACTATGCAGCGCTGGTGAACGATATCGCCGCCATCAAGGAGCCGGTGAACGTCATCGCCAACTGCTCGACCATCGAGGCGCTGCGCCTCGAGCTGGTGAAGAAGTACCAGCCGGTGGACTACTGGTCGGAGTAGAGAAGTAAGTCCTGTACGGGCGCGCGCTGGGGGCAATTTAGGGACACGCCCTTTTTTGCCCCGCGGGGCAAAAAAGGGCGTGTCCCTAAATTGCCCCTCGTCTACCATTGCGCGCAGGGTGGGGTCCATCTACGTGTGAAACCCTTCTCGCGTTGTGGAGGTTTCATCAACCCGCGCACTACTCGGCGAAGGACGCCCAACTCGCTCGTGGTCATGATATAAACCCATATGCCGCGTGCCGGACAGCACGCGGCATTGTCATAAATCTGCGTCGCAAGGAGCATCGCACTCATGTCCAACGAGAGGTATCGCCTCGGCTTCCACATCGCCCCCAAGACGGGCTGGCTCAACGACCCCAACGGCCTGTGCCAGTTCCGTGGCGTCTACCACGCGTTCTTCCAGTTCAACCCCGTTTGGCCCGCCATCGACACCAAGTACTGGCGCCACTTCACCTCAACCGACCTCCTGCATTGGAAGGATGAGGGCACCCCGCTGGTGACCGACATCGCCGAAGACCGCAACGGTGTCTACTCGGGCTCTGCCTGCGTGCGCCGCGGCATGGCCTCCGACGGTGGCGACCTCATGTGCCTGTACTACACCGGCAACGTTGTGTACAAGGACGACCCCGAGGCGGGCATGGACTTCGTCCACACTGGCCGCGAGGCGAACGAGATTCTGGTGACCAGCGAAGACGGCTTCAACTTCTCGGAGAAGAGCGTGCTTCTGCGCAATTCCGACTACCCGGATGTCTGCACGCTGCACGTCCGCGACCCCAAGGTTTGGGAGCAGGACGGACGCGTGTGGATGCTGCTGGGCGCGCGTGACCAGGACGACGAGGGCATGGTGCTGCTCTACGGCTCCGACGACGGCCGCGAATGGCACATCAAGTCGCAGGTGTACTCGCAGAACAAGTTTGGCTACATGTGGGAGTGCCCCAATATCGTGCAGATCGACGGGCATGACTTCCTGGCCGTGTGCCCCCAGGGCCTGCCCGACGAGGTCGACCGCTGGCAGAACCTCTGGCAGGCGGGCTACTTCCCGCTGCCGGGCAGCATCATGGACACGGTGCTGGTTGACGAGACCACCTTTGTCGAGTGGGACCTTGGCTACGACTTCTATGCCCCGCAGGTGTTTGTGGACGACTCCGGTCGCACCATTCTCATCGGTTGGATGGGCACCTTTGAGGAGAACCGCACCAGCTCGCCCGACGGCATGCTGTGGGCGCACTGCCTCACCGTTCCGCGCGTGCTGACGATGGGCGAAGATGGCCTGCTGCGCCAGAACCCCGTGCCGGAGCTTGAGGCCGGCCGTGGCGAGGCGGTCTCGCTGCATGCCAGCAAGCATGTTGCCATCGACGAGCACCGCGCCGACGTGGTGATTGAGGGCATCGAGGGCGTGGGCGCCCTGGTGCTCGATGACAACGCAGTCGAGATTGCCTACACCGGGCAGAAGCTCGAGGTCTCCTTCGGCAACGAGAAGGTGGCCGGTGGCCGCATCGACCGCCAGATCCCGCTGGACCACCTGAGCGACCTGCGTGTCCTGATCGACACCTCCGCCATCGAGATCTACGCCAATGGTGGCGAGACGGTCTTCTCCACGCGCTGGTTCCCCACGGCAGACATGCTGAAGGTCGAGGCAAGCTTCAAGAGCGCCTCGGCGGTCATGTACCCCATGGAGGACGCCATGGAGCACGCTTGGGACGAATCCCACGCCATGTAACGGGCATCCATAGCGCTTGAGGCGGGTCGGCACAGCCGGCCCGCTTTTTGTGCCACGGCAAAAAGGCGTGCCCCTTGCCCAATTGCCAATTGCCGTGGCTGCCTCGTGTGGCAGAGATCCTCGCGTTTTGTGGTTGCTAGCCCTCTGACCTGCGGATGCAACCACTGGTAGCAACCAAAAGCCGTCAAAATGCAGCCCCAGATTGGTGGAGCGTACCGCTGCGCTACCATAATCTCAATGGTGCCGGCAAGGTCCGAACGCATCTAAGAGAGGAAACGAGTCATGAGCTTTCGCGATAACCTTCAGCACCTGCGCGCCACGCGCAACATGACCCAAGAGCAGCTTGCCATGCTGGTAGGCGTTAGCCGCCAGTCGGTCACCAAGTGGGAGGCCGAGAAGGCCTACCCCGAGATGGACAAGTTGCTCAAGATCTGCCAGATCTTCGACTGCACGCTCGACGAGCTGGTGCAGGGCGATTTGACTGCCCGCCAGCACGAGGAGGCCCTCGCGGTACCCGCAGACTCCCTGGCATCTGATGTCATGGGGTACGACGAGCATAGCCAGGACTTTGCTAAGCGGCTCGCCTGTGGTGTGGCCATGTGCATCCTTGGCATGGCGGTCGGAGCAACCATGAGCGAGTGGTTGGGCGACGGCTTTGCCACCCTTGGCTTCTTTGGCTGTGTGGGCATCGGCCTACTGCTCATCATCCCTGCTGCTCTCGAGGACAGCGCCTTCAAGAAGGCGCACCCCTACGTGGCGGACTTCTATACCGACGAGCAGCGCATTGCGGCGAAGAAGGCATTTGGCCTTCGCCTGACGGCAGGCATTGGCTGCATTCTCTGTGGCCTCATCTTTGGTGCCTTTGCCGACCAGATGGGGCTTGCGGGACCAGTTGAGGGCCTGTTCTTTGTGGCAATTGCAGCGGGTATTGGGCTGATTGTGTACGCAGGGGTGCTCGACAGCCGCATGGACGTGGAGGCATACAACATCTCGGCTCTTGAGGAGCTTTCCGAGGAGGATATCGCGTCGATAGTGGGCGAGGAGAGGGCTCCCGTCGTGCTGGAGAAGGTTCGTACCAGCAAGCGTATAGGAACGGTCTCTGGGGTCATCATGCTTCTTGCCACCGCAATTGCCCTCCCGCTCATGTTCTGGGCGACCTCGAGCGGAAACACCTTCTGGACGCAGTACTTCTGGCTTCCCTGGATGGTTGGTGGCATTCTCTGTGGAGTTGCCTCGCTGATTATTGAGGCTCAGGGGAAGTAGATTCGAGGAACGAACGGTCGCATCGCACGCTATTCCACGTCTAGACGCCCCCACAACGCGGGTTTGCTTGCTACACCTTGCAAATTCCGCGTTGTGGGGGTGTTGTGCGGTGACTGAGCGGCATTTGCCTATACGTGGCACAATGAATGCCGACAATTTCACGCGTTTGTTCGTATCCAAAGTAGAGAGGGGGCGGCGTTGGACCAGCAGTGCGACATCGAGCGCATATTCAAAACGCATATGCAGACGGTCTATAGGGTTTGTTACTCGTTCATGGGGTCGGCCGCGGATGCCGAGGATGCCACGCAGGCTACGTTCATGAGGCTCATCGACCATCCGCGCAGCTTCGAGAGCGAACAGCACGAGAAGGCATGGCTTATCGTGTGCGCGTCCAACCTGTGCAAGGATTTGCTGAAGAGCGCCGGGCGTACGCGCGTGACCGCGATGCCCGAGCAGGAGCCTGCAGACCCGGCGCAGGCAGACCCCATCGATGCAACCCTCGATGCGGTACTCCGCCTGCCCGAGAAGTACAAAGATGTGGTCTACCTGCACTATTACGAGGGATACAAGACCGACGAGATTGCACGGATGCTCGGTGAGAACCCCTCAACGGTGCGAAACCGCCTGCGTGACGCACGCGATCTTTTGAGGAAGGCATTGGGAGGGGAGGCGCGATGACCGACTCCACAGAACAGTTCAACCGACAGGTGCATGATGCGTACGAGCGCGTCGAGATGGACGAGGCTACGCAGAACAGGATGCTGAAGACGCTGCTTGCCGCGCAGGCGCAGCACGAGGGTGTGGAAGAGACGCAGCTGCTGCCGAAGGCTCCTGCGGACGTGCCCGCCACCCGGCTGCTGCCGAAGACTCCTGCTGCCATGCCTGCCACCCAGGTCGCGCAGCCGAGGCGCCATGCGGCGAGCCATGCCCAGGTGGACGCCTATCCGCGCAAGCGGCCTGCCTGGAAGGTCTGGCTGCCTCTTGCGGCCGTGGTGGCTGCGGCGCTGATTGTGGTCCGCATCACCACCTCGTCGATGTTCGGCGCAAAGACCGACTCGAATGCGACGGTTGCACAGACAGAGATGAGTGCAGCCGCGGAAAGCGATGCCCAGAAGGTGAGCGACGTTGCGACGGGAACCTCTACGAGCGAGGAGTCGTATGCCAGCGTTGCGCCTGTCAGCGAGACCAGCGCTGAAGAAGCGGATGTCGTGGAAGACGGATCGGTGCCCGACGCCGAGGTCATTCCGCGCGAGGAGACCTCCTTTGGCTTCGACGCCAGCAATCCACCCGCAGCGACGCTCGACGATGGGACCAGCCTGAGCGTGGTGCTCAACGGCACAGAGCCAGTTGCGGTTGACGCCGGCCTGGTGGGCGAGCTTGTGGGAACGGGCACGCTGAGCTCGGGGCCAAGCGGTGACGCAAGCTATTCCTGCGAGGTCTATCAGATTGCAGGAGACGAGGCGTCGTTCGCCTTGGTTTCGCCCCTCACAAACGGTGAGTATTGGCTCTGCTCGCAGGCGTAGCGCGCAGTTCGCGATCAGGGACACAGGGAAATAAGGGGACACGCCCTTCTCTGCCCCGCGGGGCAGAGAAGGGCGTGTCCCCTTATTTCCCTCTGGACGTGCGCTGGCGGCATGCCTCCAGCGCACGTTCGTTCTGGCAAAGAAATATTCCGATTCCTTCCGACAAAACCGTACGCCCGCTCGTATCTACGGTAGATGGGGCATACGTCCAGCACAGGAAGGGGAACGGACATGCTGCACACTCACGCTTATGGTTGGGGCCGCTCGGTGGCAACGGCGGCTATCACGGCATCCTTGGTGGCGAGCCTTGCCGGCTGCGGACTCTTTGGAACCCATGAGGAGCCTGCCACGGCGCCCGCGGTCTCGGAGACCAACTCGAGTGCCAAGGTAGACGCGGCCACCTCAACGGGAACCACCATGAACACCATGGTTGAGTCCGAAGTGGGCCTGTACGACTACGCACCCGTTGAGGGTGGGGTCAACTTCAACACGGAGGAGTACTCCGCGCTTACCGAGCAAGGCTTTATTGCTGCGGCCACCCGCCCGCTCTCCACGGTGTCCTCCGACGTAGACACCGCCAGCTACTGCAACCTGCGCCGCATGCTGCGCGACGGCTGGACGGCAGACGAGATTGACGCCGGTGCCGTGCGCATCGAGGAGATGCTCAACTACTTCCACTACGACTACGACACGCCTGAGGGCGACGACCTCTTTGCCGTGACCTCGCATGTGGGCGACTGCCCGTGGAACAAGGACACCAAGCTTGTGACCTTGGGCTTTGCCACGCGTCCCGAGGACGACGGCATTGCTAGGAAGGGCTCGAACCTCGTCTTCCTCATCGACATCTCGGGCTCGATGGACGATTCCGACAAGCTCGGCCTGCTGAAGGACGCCTTTGGCAAGCTGCTCGACAACCTGGGCGACAACGACCGCGTGTCCATTGTGACCTATGCCGCGGGCGAGGACGTCCTGCTTGAGGGGGCCAAGGGCAGCGAGAAGTCCAAGATCATGCGCGTCATCAATCGCCTGCGCGCCGACGGATCGACCAACGGCGAGGCAGGGCTCAAGATGGCCTATCAGGTGGCGCAGGACAACTTCATCGAGGGCGGCGTGAACCGCATCATCCTGGCTTCCGATGGCGACCTCAACGTGGGCATTTCCAGTGAGTCCGACCTGCACGACTACGTTGACAAGCAGCGCGAGACGGGCATCTACCTGTCGGTTCTGGGCTTTGGCTCGGGCAACTACAAGGACAACAAGATGGAGACCCTGGCCGACCACGGCAATGGTTCGTATCACTACATCGACTGCATCGAGGAGGCCGAGCGCGTGCTGGGAACCAACCTCACGGCCAACCTGGTGCCGCTGGCAGACGACGTGAAGCTGCAGGTGGAGTTCAATCCGGCGCAGGTCAAGGGCTATCGCCTCATTGGCTACGAGAATCGCGCCATGGCCGACGAGGACTTCCGCGACGACAAGAAGGACGCCGGGGATGTGGGTCCGGGCAGCCAGTTTACCGTGGCCTACGAGGTGGCGCTTGTTGGCTCCGACCAGCAGGTGGGCGAGACCGACCTCAAGTACGGCGCCCCGGCTGAGGGCGACGGATCCTCCGACGAGTGGCTGACGGCAACCATCCGCTACAAGCCGGCTGATGGTGGCGAGGTGCGCGAGCAGACCCACGTGGTGGGGGAGGCCAGCCTGGAGAAGACGCCGCATGAGGACTGGAACTTCCAGGCTGCGGTCATCGAGCTTGGCATGCTGCTGCGCGACTCCGAGTTCAAGGGCACCTCTGACTACGACTCCATCCGCGCGCTGCTTGCAAAGGGCGGCACCGACAAGGACCGCGAGGGATTTGCCGAGCTGGTCGACCTGGCTCTTGACTACGGCGGCGATGTGATCGAGTAACCGGCGCCTGTTCTATCCGAAGCGCATACAGGTCTTGTTGATGGGGTGGCCAAGGTATGAGGGCCACCCCTCATTCTGTTTCGCGCTATCCTCTTCCATTGAGGGAGGAATCATGTGCGAGCTCTTTGCCATTAACGCGCTGCGCCCCGTGAAGGCCAACGATCACCTGCGTCTGTTCTACCAGGACAGCGTGGAGCACCCGCATGGCTGGGGGCTCTCGTGGCGAGAGAACGAGAACGTCTACCTCTACAAGGAGGAGCTGCGTGCCATAGACTCCGAGTACCTCGACCGCCTGCTCGACGACCCTGTGCGCTCCACGAATGTGGTTGCCCACATTCGCCAGGCAACGAGGGGCAAGCTCACCTACAACAATTGCCACCCCTTCATGCGCGAGGATGCGATGGGCACTCGTTGGGTCATCGCGCACAATGGCACCATCTTGGATGCGCGCCTGACCGACGGCTATGGGTCGCTGGCGGTGGGGGACACCGACAGCGAGCAGGTGGTCATCTATCTGGTGGACAAGATTGACGAGGTGGCCGAGGCGAAGGGCGCACCGCTCACTTTTGGTGAGCGCTTTGTGGTGCTCTCCCACGCAGTGGAGGAGCTGTCGCCCGAGAACAAGCTCAACCTGGTGATTGATGACGGCGAATATACCTACGTGCACACCAATACCGTGCGGCCAACGCTGTACGTGCGCACGCAGGGCAACACGGCGATTTTCTGCACGAGGCCGCAGGACGATGGTTGTACGTGGGAGGCGCTGCCCCAGAATAGGCTCATTGCCTACAAGGACGGGCGCATGGTGCGCATGGCTGCGCGTCACCCGTACTCGATGGACGATGAGGCGTACTTGCGCGCCGTAGCAGGCATAAATCCCGCGTGATGAGCTACGTGGACTGGGGGCAATTAAGGGACACGCCCTTTTTTGCCCCGCGGGGCAAAAAAGGGCGTGTCCCTTAATTGCCCCTCGTATACCA
>CACXFC010000084.1 GCA_902766835.1 uncultured Coriobacteriaceae bacterium
CTTGGTGCCGGTGGCATGGCAGAACTGGACCTCGGGGAACTCCTTGGCAGCCTGGATCATGTAGTCCTCATGGCCGAAGGAGTCGGCAAAGATGAGCTTGCAGCCAGCGTCGGCGAGCTCGGCGGCTGCGTCGTAGCACTCCTGGCCCTCGGGGATGTTGGTCTTGATCATGTAGTCGCCCTCAGCAACACCCAGGTTGCCCATGGCCTCCTTGAAGCCGTTGATGAAGTTGAGGTCGTAGGTGGAGTTCTCGTCGTGCAGGCAGATGAGGCCAACCTTGAAGGCCTCGCCCTTGGCAGCGCCGTCGGCCGCGCCGCCACCGTTGCCGCCGTTGCCACCGCAAGCGGTGAGGGCCATGGCAGCGGCGCTACCAAAGCCCAGCTTAAGAGCCTGACGACGATCCATCATAAAGCTGTTCATGTTCTCCCTTTCGTTAGGAACATTTGATTACCCATGAAGCGCGGTATTGCGCACATGTATATCCTACGAACGGAAGGTGATGCCACCTTCCGACATAGACTCGATCATGGCCAGCGACTCGAGCTTGATGCCCTGGGCACGAAGCTTGTCGCCAGCACCGGTGAAGCACTTCTCGATGGCGATGGCAATGCCAACCAGCTCAGCGCCGGCCTGGTTGCACAGGTCCATGAGCCCCTCGAGCGCCTTGCCATTGGCGAGGAAGTCGTCTACCAGCAGGACCTTGTCGGCGCTGGTGAGGTAGTCGCGGCTGACCACGACGTTGTAGTCCTCGTTGTGGGTGAAGGAGTGCACGATGGTCGAGTAGACCGAACCATCCACGTTGCTGGTCTTGTGCTTCTTGGCAAACAGAACGGGTACGCCCATGGCGATGCCGGCCGCGGCAGCAATGGCAATGCCGCTGGCCTCGATGGTCACGATCTTGGTGACACCCTGGTCCTTGAAGAGCCGGGCAATCTCCTCGGCCATCTGGCCAAGCAAAACCGTGTCTATGTTCTGATTGAGGAAGCTTCCGACCTTCAGGATGTCTCCGGGCAGTACCTTGCCTTCCCTGAGAATCATCTCTTCCATCTGCTTCATATACTGGACTCCCAGACGATAGCTTTTGGCTCTAGAATTCACTCGAGGTGGATGCTTCTGCTAGCTTACCTGTAGTCAGGAGCCTTGTGGGGCCGCAGCGCGGTAGTTTCACAACTATTTACCTAGAAAAAGCTTATTCACAACGGATTGGCCATTGATTTTTTGGACAAGTTGGGTTCTGCGCGCAACACGTTATAGGACGATTGCACAAGTTTTCGCCCGGACAGGACGTGAGCAAGGTGAGTTCGGGGGCATTTCAAAGGGCGTGTCCCCTAATTGCCCCGGTGTACGTTGGCCACTCGTGGCGTGAGACGGTGGCATGGCCTTTCGCGTACTAAACTTAGACTATCGATCGCACGCGAAGGGTGGGCAACCATGGCAGTTGACTATAAGCGCAAGGTGACGATGGACTCTTCGGGCTTCGTGCTGCTGGCCGACTTTGTGCCCGAGATCATCCAGGAGATCCGCTATTACTCCTCTTACAACTTCGTGGGCGATCGCATCGATGGCTACGAGCAGCCCTGTGCGCTGCTGTCGCGTGAGGCGGCGCGGGCGCTCAAGTCGGTGAGCAAGGAGGTCCAGGCCCAGGGCTTCCGCCTGAAGGTCTTTGACGCCTACCGGCCGGTGTGCGCGGTCAAGCACTTCGTGCTGTGGGGCATCGAGGACCTCGACTTGCGCATGAAGCCCTTCTTCTACCCCGACCTCAAGAAGGAGGACCTGTTCGAGCAGGGCTACATTGCAACCCAATCGAGCCACAGCCGCGGCAGTGCCATCGACCTCACGCTGCTGGACATGGCCGCGGGCAAGGAAGTTGACATGGGCAGCTCATTCGACCTGTTCAGCGAGGTGTCGCACCCCGACTATCAGGGCGTGACGCCCGAGCAGTACGAGAACCGCATGATGCTGCGCAAGGCCATGCTGCACAGTGGCTTTGCACCCATCGACTGCGAGTGGTGGCACTTCTCGCTGGAGGATGAGCCCTACCCCGACACCTACTTCGAGTTTCCCGTGTCGGCCAACTATCTAATGCGCTAACGATTCCCGGCAGTGGGGTTGCGGAAGAGAGGAAGCATCATGGGCTATGCGTTTGTGAACGGGCACGTGCTGGACGGAACGCTCGACGAGAATGGCCGCATGGTCGCCCACGACGGCTGGGCGGTGCTCGTGGACGGGGAGCGCATCGCGGCGGTAGGGGATGTGCCCACCTCCGAGCTCATGGGCTATGAGGTGGTTGACCTGGCAGGTGCCTGGGTCATGCCGGGCCTGATCAACCTCCACGCACACGTGGCGGCCTCGGGCAAGCCTCCCCGCGCCAATGCAAAGCCCGTCGACTACAAGAAGCTCTTCGACACCCTTACCAAGATTCCGCCGGTGCTGGCCGCCTATCGCGCGCAGTGCGCAAGCCTCGCAAAGACCCAGCTGCTCTCCGGCGTGACCACACTGCGCACTGTGGGCGGCATCCTCGACTTCGACGGCCAGATTCGCGACCGCATCAACGCGGGCAAGACGCTTGGCCCGCGCATGCTGGTGTGCAACACGGGCGTCTCGGTGCCCGGTGGCCATTTTGCCGGCTCGCTTGCCACCGAGGCCAGCACGCCCGAGGAGGCCGCGCAGCACGTGCGCCAGATTGCGGCCACGCACCCCGACTGGATCAAGCTCATGATCACCGGCGGCGTGATGGACGCCTCGGAGGAGGGCGAGCCCGGTGTGCTGCGCATGCCTCCCGAGCTGGTGCGTGCAGCCTGCGACCAAGCCCATGAGCTGGGCTTTCGCGTGGCAGCGCACGTGGAGAGCCCGGAAGGGGTGCGCGTGGCGCTGGAGAATGGCGTGGACACCATCGAGCATGGCGCGAAGCCTGACGAGCATATCCTCGAGCAGTTCCGCGAGCGGGGCGCCGCAGACGTATGCACCATCTCGCCTGCGCTTCCCTATGCGCTCTTCCCGCTGGAAGAGAGCCATGCTCCGGAGATTGCGCAGGTAAACGGCCGCATTGTGATGGAGGGAATCATCGAGTGTGCCAAGGCCTGCTTGGCCGAGGGGATTCCCGTGGGCCTGGGCACCGACAGCGGCTGCCCGTTCATCACGCACTACGACATGTGGCGCGAGCTTGTGTACTTCGTGAGGTACTGTGAGGTTTCGCCCGACTTTGCGCTGAATACGGCCACGCTGGGCAATGCGGGCATCCTGGGGCTGGCGGATGAGACCGGAAGCCTTGAGGCCGGCAAGAGTGCGGATCTCATCGTGTGCGAGGAGAATCCGCTTGAAGACCTCTCACGCCTGCGGCGCCTGAGCTACGTGTGCTGCCGCGGCAAGCTGGTGAAGAACCCGCGTCCCCGCAAGATGGCCAAGGTGGACAAGGCGCTCGACCGCTACCTGTAAGGGCAACTCGGGGCCGGTTTCTGCACATGCGCGTGCCTTGGGGTCGGTTCTTGCGGCACATCCGTGTGCGCTTTTGCAAAAGCGCACACGGATGTGCCGCAAGAACCGACC
>CACXFC010000085.1 GCA_902766835.1 uncultured Coriobacteriaceae bacterium
CGCGCTTCCAGCTCCTGAAGCTGGCCACGTGGGTGGCGGTGGGCATCTGCATGGCTATCAGGATGGTGTTGCCGAGGCTGTAGTCGTGGAACCTGCTGAGGCTCCGCAGCCACGACTCCCAGCGCTCGGAGTCGTATACGGCGCGGACGCCCTCACCGAGGCGGTCGAGCGCTTTCTGCGCGCGCTCCTGCGCCTTCTCGCGCGCCTGCTGGCGCTCTGCCTTGCTCGTGTGACGCTTTGTGCTCTTGGTGGGTGCCATGTCCTTGTCTCCTCTCGGGTGGCGGTGCCGCACGGACCGTCCGTGCGCGCTTGCCACCCTTGGAGGCCAAGGGTTTCCGCCCCGTGGTAGTCGCTGGGCAATGGTGCTCCGCGGCAACCTCCACCAATCGCCCTTGGATTTGTGCGAGGTTCCGTGGGGCCCTTGACCAGCGCCGTGCGGGGCGGCTGGGAGGGGTCCCGGGGCATGGCGTGGCCATGGGGCGGGGTGGGGTTTTACGGTATGCGCCAGGTGCGAGACCGTTCACCCATAAGGGGGTTTGCGTCTCATATCAGTGATAGACTTTCATAAGTTTTATGCGAGTCAAGCTAGAGCGAGAGGATGCCCGCATGGACGACCACGAACTCAGGAAGCACCTGCTCGGGAGCAAGAAGACCGAGAGGATCATCTTCGCTGCTACGCCAGAGACCAAGGCGGCGCTCGAGGCAATCGCCAAGGACAAGTGTGTGAGCGTGTCGGCCCTCATAACCAGCCTCGTGGTTGACGAGGCCCTGCGGCATCCCGAGCTTGTGGGGAAGGGGACCGAGTAGCCATGGCAAGCGACTACAATCTCTCGATAACGGGAGCCACCCTGCGCAGGCCGGACTCCATCGAGACGGCGCGGATGTACCTCGAGCTGGGCGACTGGTCCGCCGTGCGCAAACGCGTTGTGGAAGACAACATCTACCAGCTCAACTCCGAGGCCTCGCTCAAGCGGTTCGCGGGGGACATCGTACGACGCCTGCGCAACCTCACCGACGACGAGCTGCGCTTCCTAGTGGACTCCTTCGCCGACGACCAGTCCGCGATGCTCTGGGTCGCCGTCTGCCGGACCTACCCATTTGTGTCTGGCCTGTCTGCTAGGGTCCTGAGGGACGGCTACGAGCAGGGCATCCCCGCCTACACGGAGGGTGCCTTCGAGACGTACTTCGAGCAGGAGGCACAGATGCACCCGGAGCTCCTTGACCTCAGCCTGAGGAGTCACAAGAAGGTGCGCACGCAGATCTTCCGCATGCTTGTCGAGTGCGGGATGATTGCCGAGGACGGCACCATCACGCCCATACACCCGTCTCCCGCGTTCGCCCGCACGATAGACGCGGCACACCAGGAGGACCTCGACCTCTTCCCGGGGGTGACGCTCAGGTGAGGAAGGAATTCGACCACATCTCGCAGGCGCGGCAGTTCATCGTGGACCGCCTCTCCGACGATGCCCTGCTCGGCCGCGGCGGCAGGCTCCTGCGCGAGGGCAAGTACCTGCTGCCCTACAAGCCCGCACAGGAGGACGAGGCAGAGGGTCTCATGGAGGCCATCGTGAAGGTGGACCTCCCCGCACGCAACGTCCGTGCCCACGTCATCGACCTCTACCAGATCGTGCTCGACCACCTCGACTCCACGGGGTACTGGGAGGCCGTCTGCGCCGTGGAGCCCGACATCTCGCGCATCGAGATGGTGGAGATGCTGCAGGACGCGGCAAGCGCCGAGCACGTCATCGCCCCGGCGGTGAACCGAGAGATAGAGGCCCACCCCGAGGCGGACATCTTCTTCGTCCGCGGGGCGGGGGAGATCTTCCCCTACGTCCGCACGAACAAGGTCATAGGTCTCCTGGACAGCCGCAGGCCCGTGGTGCTGTGGTTCCCCGGCACCTACGACCGGGCGCTCGACGGCTCGCCCACGCTCAACATCCTCGACATCGAGCAGGGCAACACCGGCGGGCACTACCGCGCGACCAACGTCTTCGACCTGTAGGAGGCACAAGCGATGCTCATCCAGGACACCTTCCAGAAGGACATCTTCCGCGCGATCGACCCGGTCGTGCGCGCCGACGAGGACAAGTACCTCGCCAACGAGCTCGACGAGTTCGTCGTCACAAACGAGGTCGAGCGACACCTGCTCGAGTTCTTCGAGGAGTACAACGAGCCCGACGCCGTGGGCAACGGCGCGTGGATCAGCGGCTTCTTCGGCTCGGGCAAGTCCCACCTGCTCAAGATCCTCGCCGTCATCCTCGAGGACCGCGTGGTCGACGGCAAGCCCGCCATGGACTACATCCTACCCAAGGTGTCGCACAACCCGTCGCTGAAGGCTGCAATGGAGGTCGCACGCAGACGCCACCCGTCCGAGAGCGTGCTCTTCGACATCGACCACATCGCCCCCAACGAGGGGCGCTCGGAGTCCGGTGCGCTGCTGGCCGCGTTCATCCGCGCCTTCAACATGCACTGCGGGTACTTCGACGGCGACCAGCAGCACATCGCCCAGCTCGAGTGGGACCTCGACCGCATCGGCAGACTGCGGGAGTTCGAGGAGGCGGTGCAGCGCCGCTGCAAGATGCCGTGGAAGCTGGCGCGCAACATCGCCCCGGCCAAGGCCCGCGACATCTCGGCGGCCTACGACGAGGCGTGCGGGAACCCCGAGGGCACGCACCCCAACATCGTGGACTACTACCGCAGCACCTACAGCCCCTCCATCCGCAGCTTCGCCGAGCGCGTGCGCGACTACGTCCAGATGCGGGAGCCAGGCTTCCGCCTCAACTTCTTCGTGGACGAGGTGGGGCTCTTCATCGCGCGCAACTCCAAGCTCATGGTCAACCTCCAGAGCGTCGCGGAGGAGCTCAACACCATCTGCGGCGGCAGCTCGTGGGTGGTCGTCACCTCGCAGGAGGCCATGGAGGGCATCGTCTCCGACATGACCGACGCGAGCGGGGAGGACTTCACCAAGATCCAGGCGCGCTTCAACCTCAAGATGCCGCTCACCTCGCAGGACGCCAAGAC
>CACXFC010000086.1 GCA_902766835.1 uncultured Coriobacteriaceae bacterium
CGACGGCGCGTTGTTGATGAGGTACTCGCTCTCGCCCGAGCGGTACATGCGCCGGGTGATGGCGACCTCGGTGAAGTCAATGGGCAGCGTGTGGTCGGAGTTGTCCAGCACCAGCGTGACCTCGGCCAGGCCCACGGGCTTGCGTGCCGACGAGCCCGAGAAGATGACGTCCTCCATGGCCTGGCCGCGCAGCTGCTTGGCGCTCTGCTCGCCCAGAACCCACAGGATGGCGTCCGAGACGTTGGACTTACCGGAGCCGTTGGGGCCCACCACCACGGTGAGGCCCGGGTCGAAGACCATGTTCGTGCGATCGGCGAACGACTTGAAGCCCTTGAGGGTCAGCGTCTTCAGATACACGGCGCGTCCTCCTCGGCCTGTTCGGCGGACTCCTCGTAACCCATGCGCACGAGCGCGTCGGCGGCGGCGTTTGCCTGCGACTCCTTCTTGGTGGAACCCTGCCCACGCCCCACGCGGCGGCCCTCCACCAGCACCACCGAGGTAAAGGTGGGGCTGTGCGCGGGGCCACTCTCGCCCTCGAGCTTGTACTCGGGGCCCACGCGGTAGTCGCGCTGGATGACCTCCTGCAGGCGCGACTTGGCGGGCACCACATGGCGGCCCAGGTCGGGCGTGATGCGCGGGTGCAGCGTGCGCACCACGAAGTCGTGAGCCGCGTCGTAGCCGCCATCGATGTAGAGCGCACCCACCAGCGCCTCGTAAACGTCTTCGAGGGCCTTGCGCATACCACGGGCACCAGTGCCCCGCTCAGACTCGCCCAGCAAGATGAGCTCGCCTATGCCCAGCTCGCCGGCTACGTCTGCCAGCATGTCGCCACTTACCAGCACGATCTTGAGCATCGAGAGCTGCCCCTCGTCCATGCCCGGGAAGCGGCGGTACAAATCGATGGCAATCATCCCGCCCAGCACCGAGTCGCCCAGAAACTCCAGGCGCTCGTAGCTGGCCGAGACGGCCTTGCCCTCCGCGGCGGAGGGATGCGTAATGGCGGATGTGATGAGGTACTCGTCGGTAAAGTGGTGGCCGACGATCTCCTCTATGCGTGCGATTCTCTTGTGAAGCTTCAACGAGGGCCTTCTCTACTGAGCGGCCTCAATGCCGCGCACCACATCGCCAACGGTGACGACCTTGTCGAGGGCGTCGTCGGGCATCTCCATGCCAAACTCGTCCTCGAAGGCGCTGATGAGCTCGAGCATGTCGAACGAGTCGGCCTCGAGGGCCTTGAACTCGGTGTCTTCGGTGATATCGGCCTCGTCGACGTCGAGGGTCTCGGAAATGATCTTCCTCGCCTTGGCGAAGATCGCGTCGTGATCCATGTCTTGGTTCCCTTCACTTTGGTTTCCCGCGCAAGCGAGACATACGCAATCTAGGGTAGTCTACAACAAAGCCCCCGCCCACTAGCGAAGGCGAGCCCTCGACCCAAACTACCAAAAAAGCATGCGCAATGGGGACACGCCTGTACGAACGTTGTTTGCGGTTTCCACTTTTGGCATGCCGAAAAACCCGCAGACAAGGTGCGTTGTCTGTGGTTCTGCGTCCCGTAGGCCGATATGCGCGCAAACGGGGGTGCCCCAAACGCAGACAACGTTCGTTTCGCCGTCTTGGCGCGCCCGCAAACCGCAGACAACACGCGCGCGCCCGTGGGCGGGCGCGCGCCAGGCGATGGCGGCGTCGTCAAACACGGTTGTCTGCGGTTTTCCCCAGGCCTCGGGGGCCGAATCGCGCGTTGTCTGCGTTTTGGGGGTGCCTATTTTCACCCGTTCGCGCCTGGCGCGCCGGGATTCGCAGACAACGCCTCTTGTCTGCGGGTTTTTACGCATGCCAAAAGTGGAAACCGCAAACAACGTGCAGGGCGCGTCCCCCAAGTGCTCCAGCGCACGCCTACAGCGTCTCGTCGAAGATGGCTTGCGCCACCTTGTCCACCAGCTGCGCGCGGACGGCGGAGGCAGTGGCCAGCGTGCCGTTCTTCACCGCGTCAACCGACGTGTCGCCGTGGCCAATCAGTACGGGAGCCTTCAGGCCCAGCAGGATGGCGCCGCCCAGCTCGTCGCCCGAAAGCCCGCGCGCCAGCTCCTTCAGCGCCGGCTTGAGCATGAGCGCACCCACCGCGGCACGCTTGGACTCCTCGGTCATGCGCTTGACCTCGCGTAGGATGTACTTGGCAGTGCCCTCCAGAGACTTGAGCGCCACGTTGCCGGTAAAGCCGTCGGTCACGATGACATCGAAGGTGCCAGCCAGAAGATCGGTTCCCTCGGCGTTGCCGGCAAACCACTCCCCCGCCTCGGCAAGCGCCTTGTGGTAGGAAAGCGCCAGCTCAGAGCCCTTGGTCTCCTCGGACCCGTTGGACAGCAGCCCCACGCGCGGGTTTTCGACGCCCAGCACCACATGCGCATAGGCGCGCCCCATGCCGGCAAACTGCACAAGGGCGTCGGCGCGCACGTCGGCGTTGGCGCCCAGGTCGAGCATCACGGTCTGGTGGCCCTGCGGCCCCGGAAGCACGCCAGCGATGGCCGGGCGCTTGATCCCCTTGATGCGGCCCACGCCCAGCGTGGCTGCGGCAAAGATGGCGCCGGTAGATCCCGCCGAGAAGAAGCCCTGGGCCTCGCCGGAGCGCACGACCGCGCAGCCGCGCACGATGGTGGAGTCCTTCTTGGAGCGCACCGCGTCTGCCGGATGCTCGTCCATGGCAATGGCCTCGGTGCACACCAGCGCCTTGGCACGGTCGTGGTGGGCACAGAACGGCACCACCAGCTCCTCGGGACCAGCCACCAACACCGCCAGATCGCCGTCGGCGGCAAGCGCCTCGGCGATTCCGTCCAAAACGACCTGCGGCTCCTTGTCGCCGCCCATGACGTCAACGCAAATCGTAGTCATGACATTCCTTCCTTAGCACAGCCCTGTTGCCGGCGGGCCACAGCCCGAGCCCTTAGCCCAAGCTCGCGCCCCCAGCCGGCGTATACAAGAGGAGGCCGACTCCCCATAAGGGAACCGACCTCCATGGCTTTCGTATCGTACGAGCTCTACTCGGTGACGACGACCTCGCGGTCCTTGTAGAAGCCGCAGTTGGGGCACACGTGATGCGGAAG
>CACXFC010000087.1 GCA_902766835.1 uncultured Coriobacteriaceae bacterium
GAGCAGACCTTCAAGAACTCCCTGACCACCCTGCCCATGGGCGGCGGCAAGGGCGGCTCCGACTTCGACCCCAAGGGCAAGTCCAACAACGAAATTATGCGCTTCTGCCAGTCGTTCATCACCGAGCTCTATCGCCACATCGGCGAGGACACCGATGTTCCCGCTGGCGACCTGGGCGTGGGCGGCCGCGAGGTTGCCTACATGTTTGGCCAGTACAAGCGCATCACCAACACCTTCACCGGTGTTCTGACCGGCAAGGGCCTCACCTTTGGTGGCTCGCTCGCCCGCACCGAGGCCACCGGCTATGGCCTGGTCTACTACGTTGACGAGTACCTCAAGTGCCACGATGACTCCTTCGAGGGCAAGACCGTGGTGGTCCATGGCTCTGGCAACGTGGCCATCTACGCCATTCAGAAGGCAGAGCAGCTCGGTGGCAAGGTCGTTGCCTGCTCCGACACCAAGGGCTGGGTCTACGACGCCGAGGGCCTGGACGTCGCCGCCCTCGAGGCCATCTATGCGCGCAAGCGCTCCGGCAACGACAAGGGTGTCTCCCTTGCCATGTACACCGAATTCCGCCCGAACGCCGAGTTCCACGCCGAGGATGGCCGTGGCGTCTGGGGTGTGCCCTGCGACATCGCGCTGCCCTGCGCTCGCGAGAACACCCATCTGCTTGCGGATGCCGAGAAGCTCGTCGCCGGCGGCTGCAAGGTCGTGGGCGAAGGCGCCAACATGCCCACCACGCTCGACGCCACCAAGTACCTGCAGGATAACGGCGTCGCCTTCTTCCCGGGCAAGGCTGCCAACGCTGGTGGCGTCGCCACCTCCGGTCTTGAGATGAGCCAGAACGCCGGCCACATCTCTTGGACCTTCGAGGAGGTCGACTCTCGCCTCGAGTCCATCATGCGCGGCATCTACCACGCGTGCGATGACGCGGCCAAGGAGTTTGGCATGGAGGGCAACTACGTCGCGGGTGCCAATATCGCCGGCTTCCTGAAGGTTGCCGAGGCCATGATGGCCCAGGGTGTCGTCTAAGCTCCCTCAACAGCTACCTAGATACGGCCCCTCCCCGCGAGGGGCCGTTTTTTGCGCGTCGCGATGCCCCCCGTCCTCTGGCTGCTGGAGATTGAGTGACAGCGCGAATGAAACGCTGATTCAGACGTCAAGGTGCTGGGGGAGTGGCGTGCGATGCAGGCAGAGCTGGTCTGGCCCGGCCTATTGTCCGTCTGCCTATGGATGAGCGTCAGTCGACGTGCTCCCTGCTACTATGGAATCGATTCCATTTCCTCCACTGATGGGAGCCAACATGATCAAGCTCGTCCTTACCGATATGGACAACACGCTGGTGGCGTACGAGATCCCTGCAAGCGAGCGGGCCATTGCCGGCATTCACAAGCTGCTCGACCAGGGCGTTCTGTTCGGGCCGGCATCTGGGCGCGACTACGACTCGGTGGTCATCTCGTTCCGCGGTGACACCGACTGCGTGAAGACGGCACTGTTCTCCAACGGCAAGCGCATCTTCGTTGACGGCACGCTCATGAACCAGACGGGCGTCGACCGCGACTCGCTGGTGACCATGGCGAAGATGGTGTATGACCTGCCGGGCGTCTATGTCTCGGGCCGCGGCGAGGGCGGCGGCTTCGTGACGGGCTCCACGCTGCCGAGCCTTCTGGGCACCACTTGGGGAGGCCGCCGCGCAAGCGAGCTAGTGGAACCCGACCAGATTCCCCATTGGACCATCGTGACGGCGGGCCTCCACTTTGAGGAGGGCTCCGAGATGATCGATAACGTTGCCTGGGGCGACAAGATTCGCGCGGCATGCCCCAAGCTTGACCTGCTCTCGCCGGGCAGCCGCATGTTTGACGTGGTGCCGCATGGCTGGTCCAAGGCTTCGGCGGTGCGCGTGCTGCAGATTCTGATGGCCATCGACAAGGACGAGATCGTTGCCTTTGGCGACTCGGACAACGACCTCGAGATGCTCAAGGCCGTGGGCCATCCCGTGGCCGTGGCAAACGCCAACGAGAACGTCAAGGCCGTGGCGCGCCACTTCATCGGCTCGGTGGACGAGGACGCCGTTGGCCAGGCACTCAACGACCTGGCCGACCTTGGCGAGGGTGCCTTCGAGAAGTGGGATGCCGCCGCTCGCGAGAAGGGCTGGCTGAAGTAGGGGATGCACCTGACAATTAAGGGACACGCCCTTTTTTGCCCCGCGGGGCAAAAAAGGGCGTGTCCCTTAATTGTCCACCGAGTTAGCCGAAGCAATCGCCATGGCACCACGTAATATACGAGGGTCAAAGAAGGGCGCGTCCCCTAGTTTTCTGACAAGAGCGTTCGGAGGGGCTTCAGCAAGACGTGGGCTTTGTGCGGGAGGGTGTTTCCTTGGGGCATGCGGGCCGCTATGCTGCAATACTGTGATGCCAGAAGGAGGAACACATGGATAAGCCCAAGATTCCCATAGCCATAACTGCCCTGTGTGCCGCGGCCTCCCTTGCTGTGGCCCTGGCTGCCGCACCCTCCTCTGGCGAGTTTTCAAGCCCGGTTGCGCCGGCGATTGAGGACACGAAGGCCGCGCAAGATCAAGCTGTTACCCAGGTTTCGGGCGAAGATGCTCCCAGCAGCGAGCAGGACACGCTGTCGCTCGCCGCTGCAGCAGATGTGGCCGACAGCCCCGGACAGCGCATTCGCTTCAAGGACGAGGACGTCTCCAACGAGGGCGGACAAACAGGAACGCAGCAGTTTTCCATTCCCGAGGGCGTGAGCTTCGAGCACGAGGTTGCGCTCATTGAGGTGAACGAGGGCGCATCGCTCGAAGAGGTGAATGCGGCGCTTGCGGCAAATGGCCTTGTGCAAACCACGCAGATTACCGCCGACGAGCTGGCCGATGGCGTGATAAAGGTCGAGCTGTCCGAGGGTGCAAGCGTCGAGGACGCGGTCAACTCGCTTCGGGAGTCCGAGGTCATTGCGGTGGCTCAGCCCAACTACACCTACTACCCAATGGCCTCGGGAGACGAGGGCGACCTGAGGTTGCTGCTCGATCCTCTGGCTGAAGGCGAAGGCGCTGGGCCTACGGGCGAGCCGGCTGAGGGTGCGGCGGCAGAAGGGGAGGCGGCTGAGCTGCCCGCAGAAGCGGCTGAACCCACAGACGCAGCTGACCCGGCAGAGGCGCCCGCCACCGCCGAAACCGAAGCTGCGCCCGTGTCGCCTGACGCTGAGGCCCAGGCGGACGCACCCGCCGAGGAGCCCCCACTGGTGACGCTCGAGGAGCAGCTCAGCGTGAACGACCCCTACGTCAACGATCAGTGGGCCCTTTCAAACATGCAGGTATTTGAGGCGTGGGCGCAGGCAACCTGCGACGGCGCGGTTACTGTGGCGGTGGTTGACCAAGGTCCCATGGCTACGCACAACGACCTGAAGGACAACGTCGTGGGGGTCTACAACGTGGCCACGGGTGGTTCGGAAGTCACCAACGTGTATCGCCACGGCACCCATGTGGCGGGTATCGTCTCTGCGCGCGCGAACAACGGCCTGGGCGTGGCAGGCGTCTCGCATAACGCAAACATGCTGGTAGTGGACGTGTTCTCGGGAGCAACCACCGATACCAACAAGGTGGTGAAGGGCCTCGATTACGTCATGGAGCAGGCGGATGCGCTGGGCATTCGCGTTATCAACCTCAGCGTGGGCGCCGGCAGAGCCAGCGAGAGCGACTACGCCGACGACCTTCTGGTCGGCCGCATCAAGAAGGCCCTGCAAGACCATGGCATCGTCACGGTGTGCAGCGCGGGGAACAAGGAGAACGCGCCGACTGGCCTGTTCCCCTACTACGAGTATCCGGGAGACGCCAGCTGCGTCGTGAGCGTCATCAACCTCATGCGCTCGGATACCGGTGTGACGCGCAGCGCCACTTCCAACTACAACGTAGCCGGGCAGAAGGCCAAGAACATCTCGGCCCCGGGAACCGACATCTACAGCACCGTCGCAAACAACGGCTACGCGCGCTCCTCGGGCACCTCGATGGCGGCCCCGCAGGTGGCAGGCGTGCTTGCCCTGGAGTTTGCGGCAAACCCGAGCCTGAGTGCCGACGATGCCGTCAGCATCCTCTATTCAACCGCCACCGACTTGGGCGCGGAGGGATTTGACGAGGAGTATGGCTGGGGTGAGGTGAACGCGCTTGCCGCCGTGCGTGCGGCAAAGTCGGGGGAGTACGAGCCCGTGGACCCAGAGCCAGAGCCGGAGCCAGAGGCTCCCATGCCCACGGTGGCCGGTGCGACGCGCATCCCCGTGGGGGCCACAGCCTCGTACCGGGTGACCGATGGAACCCTGCGTCTGGCCAGCGGGAATGCCGCGACGCTTGAGGGAACGACGCTTCGGGGCGTGTCAGCGGGCACGGTGACGCTGGCCGTTGAAGATGCGAACGGTGTGGAGCGCTCCACGTTCACGGTGGAGGTCTACAGCCTCTCGGGCTGCTGGGCCATCGCCTCTGCCGTCGACCAGAGCTACGTGCTCGACATCGCATGGAACTCGCTCTACAACTGCGGAAACCTCATCGTGTTCCCCTACCATGGCGCGCGCAACGAGGCCTGGCTCATCGAGGACGCCGGGGGAGGGGCGGTGCGCATCAGAAGCGCGCTCACCGGCAAGGTGCTCGACGTGGAGAACGCCTCGACGCAGCCCATGGGCAACATCCTGCAGTTCAGCGCGGGCGACAAGCCCTGGCAGCGCTGGCTCATGACCGTCGACCAGAACAACCGCATCACCTTCATCAACCAGAACTCGAAGCTTGCAATGGACATTGAGGGTGGGTCGGTCAGCCCGGGCGGCAACGTGCTGCAGTTCCCCGGCCATGGCGGCCTGAACCAGAAGTGGGTGCTCAAGGCTGTCGAGGCGGACATCGGCTCCATTTGGGACGGCGTGTACAAGATTGCCACGGCGGTCGACCCAAGGTACGTGCTTGACGTGCATGGGGCGTCGCGCGACAACGGCGCTAACGTGGAACTCTACCTGTCGAACGGGGGCACCAACCAGCAGTGGGTCCTCACGCATCTGGGCGGCGACGTATATCGCATCACCAGCGTGTGCTCGGGAAAGTCCATCGACGTGGCCTGGGGCAGCACCGACGCGGGTGCCAACATCCTGCAGTGGGACTACAGCGGCGCAACCTGGCAGAAGTGGTGGCTCAAGCCCAACGCCGACGGCTCGTACTCGTTTTTCCGTAGCGGCCAGAGGTTGGCGCTGGACGCCTGTGGGGGAGTGGCCTACCCAAGCTGCAACGTGCACCAGTGGCCGGCCATCGGCTCCGATGCCCAGCGCTGGTGGCTGACCCAGTACTAGGACCTCAACACGCCCGCGCGCGGCCCACCCTCACCGGGGGCCGCGCGCGGGCGTCAATTGACGTGCCTTGCGTGAAGACGCTGTGCTTCTTTGCCACAGGCCCATCATCTGCTACTATATTAAGGCTGCTTTTTCGGCTCATGCGGGCGTGGTGGAATTGGTAGACACGCTGGATTTAGGTTCCAGTGGGGCAACCCGTGAAGGTTCGAGTCCTTTCGCCCGCACC
>CACXFC010000088.1 GCA_902766835.1 uncultured Coriobacteriaceae bacterium
CCGATTCTGTCTTGGACCGTGTAGCGTCCGCCTAGAACCTTACCTGCCATTACGTACTCCCATCGTTGCCGCGAACGATTCGCGGTTGTTCATATCATAGAACGTGGAGGCTCTCATTTATGCCCCCCAAGCCTGAATGTTGAGACAAGTTGCCAATACCTGACCAGCAAGGCGCGTGGCTACGCCGTTTACCTCGTTGTTCTCGGATCCCTCAATGCAGATTGAAATGGCAAGCGTTGGCTGGTCGTAGGGGGCAAAGCCTACGAAGAGCGAGTTTGCCGTGGTGGGCGAGGTCTCGGCGGTGCCGGTCTTGCCGGCAACGAGCACGCCGTCGATCTGCGCGGCATAGCCAGAGCCCTCCTCGACGACCGCGAGCATGGCTTCCTTCACCTGGGCAGCCGTCTCTGCGGTGATGGGCTGGCCAAGCGCGTGCGGCTGTGCCGTGGAAACCGTGACGCCCTCGGGCGAGAGGATGTGGTCGACCACGTAGGGATTCATGGCAATGCCCCCATTGGCAATGGTTGCGGCCATGACGGCGTTCTGCATGACGGTGGTCTGCGGGCCTGCGGGCGAGGGATGCTCGCCAACGGGCTGGCCACAGGCGGCCCATGCCAGCTCCCACTCGGTCATCTCGCCGGGCTCGGGCATGAGCGAAGCCACGGTCGTGAAGTCCTGGCCCACGCCGTCGGAGCCATAGCCAAAGGCGCGTGCGTAGTTGACGAGCGTGGAGGAGCCAAGCTCGGTGCCTACCTGGCCAAACACCGTGTTGGCGGAGTGTGCCAGCGCCTCGCGCAGGGTGAGGGCCTCCCACTCCTGCTCTTCCACGTTGGTGACCGGGGCGTTGCCAATGTCCATGCTGGCGGGCGCGGGATACTCGGAATCGAGCGAAGCGATGCCGGTGTCGAGCGCCGCGGCAAGGCTCAGGACCTTGAACGTGGAGCCCGGCGCGTACAGCGTGGAGACGGCGCGGTCGACCAGCTGGCCGCTCGGCTCGAGCGACTGGATGATCGAGGGCACCTGGTCGTTGGTGTAGGTGGGCGACGAGGCCTTGGCAAGCACGGCGCCCGTGGCCGGGTCGAGCACCACGATGGAGCCGGTCAGTCCATTGAGCGCGGCTTCACAGGCCAGCTGCATCTGGGAGTTGATGGTGAGCACCACCGAAGAGCCCGGCATCTTGACGCCTGCCATCGAGTAGAGTGCGCTCGTCCAGCTGGAGTAGTCGGCGCGCCCGGTGAGGCGCTCGTTGAGCGTGCGCTCGATGCCCACGGCGCCGTACTGCGTGGAAACGTAGCCCACGGTGTGGATGGCAAGCGAACCCTGCGGATAGTTGCGCTGGTAGCTGCCATCTTCCTGCAGGATGGACTCGGCGAGCGTCACGCCGTCGTGCGTGATGATTGCGCCGCGCTGCACGTGCGCGCTGCGGGCGATGGTGTGGTTGTTGTTGGGCATCTTCTGGTACTCTTCGGCCTTCACCACCTGGATGTAGGTGAGGTTGGCAATGAGCACCGCAAACATCATGGTGAAGGTGGTGACCAGCACCGTAAGGCGGTTGCCCAGGGCAACGCGGCCCAAGATGCCCGACTCGGGCGTGAGCATGCCGTAGCGGCCACGCACGTGTGCGCCGTGCAGGATCTTCGAGAGGCGCGAGCCGTCGGAAGGAGGCGCCGCCGTGGTGCTGGGGCCAATGATGGAGGCCGGCGCCGACTCCATGAGCGACTCATGGCCGGTGCCCTCATCGCCTGCACGCAGCAGGAGCCCCACCGCAATGAAGCTTGCCAGCAGCGAGCTGCCGCCCTGGCTCATGAAGGGCAGCGTGACACCGGTGAGGGGCAGCAGTCTGGTGACGCCGCCCACAATGAGGAAGGCCTGCACGATGATGGCTGCGGTGAGGCCGACGGCCGTGAACGACGAGACGTCGGACTTTGCGCGTGCCGCCGTGGTCAGGCCGCGGATGGCAAAGAGCATGTAGCCAATGAGGATGGCCGAGGCGCCCAGCAGGCCCATCTCCTCGCCAATGGCCGAGAAGATGAAGTCGGACTCCACAACCGGGATGAGGCGCGGCATGCCCTTGCCAATGCCGGTGCCCGAAAGGCCACCGTCGGCAAGCGAATAGAGCGACTGCACAATCTGCAGGCCCTTGTTCGACGGGTCGCGGAAGGGGTCAAGCCAAATCTGGATACGGGTCTGTACGTGTGAGAACAGCCCGTAGCACAGAACGCCGCCCACAATCAGGAGGCCCAGCGAGACGATGACGTAGCTCACGCGGCCCGTGCAGACGTAGAGCATGATGACGAAGAACGAGAAGAAGAGCAGGGCGCTGCCCAGGTCGCGCTCGAAGACGACGACCAGAAGCGAGAGTCCCCACATCACAAACATCGGGAGCAGCATGCGCGGGCGCGGGAGCGCTATGGGGCCAATGCGGCGCGTGGAGGCCGAGAGCATCTCGCGGTTCTCGGCGAGGTAGGCGGCCAGAAAGAGCGTGATGCAGATCTTGGCAAGCTCGCCCGGCTGGAAGGTGAAGCGTCCGATTCTCAGCCAAAGCTTCGAGCCACCAATCTCGGTGCCGAAGACCATGGGCAGAAGCAGCAGGAAGACGCCGGCTGCACCTAGGGTGTACTTGTATTCGGCCAGCTCGTCGAGGCTGGGGACCAAGGCAAGCGTGGCCACCATGGCCGCCACCGAGACGAATAGCCAAACAACCTGGTTAACGGCCAAATCTGGCGCGAGCCTCGTGACAAATGCGATGCCTACGCCCGAAAGCAGGAAGACGATGGGCAGGATGGCGGAGTCGGCCCCGGGTGCTAGGCGCCTGATGGCAAGGTGCGCGACGGCAAAGGCGCCAAAGAGCCCCAGGGGTACCGCCAGCGCCGAGACCGACAGCTCGACGTGCATGTTGACAACATACATCGCATAGAGCAGGACCACCGGAAGCGCGGCGAGCATGAGCAGCCACAGCTCTGTGTTGCGACGGGTATTGCCCTCACCAAGCGCCATGCCTACTCACCTCCCTCGTCCACGAACTCTTCCTCGGCGGCCTCGCCGGGGGCTGCCTCCTCCTCGGGCCCTTCGGTGGTCTCACCGTCGGCCTTGGGAACGGCAGGGTTCTCTTGAGATGTTTGCGTGCCGGACGTGGACTTGTCGGCTATCTGCTGGGCGTGGACCTTGTCGGCCTCGATCTGGTCGTGATAGCTCTTGATGGTGGCCTGGGCCTCCGCCTCGCTACCCACGACGATGCCGTCGCGCAGGCTCTGCTGCATGGCATCGGGCAGGTCCTTGACCTGCACCGCGCTGGTTTCGGACAGCGCGTAGAGGTCTTGGCCAAAGAGCGACGCGTTGACGCCGTGGTAGATGGCCACGGTGTCGCCGTTTACGCCCACGTACCAGGAGTTGCGCACGAAGAGCATGGCGGCTACGAACAGTGCGGCCACAATGCCCACGATGAGCAGGGCAACGGTAACGAAGCGCTTCAGGTAGTAGCGGCGGTGCAGGTCCATGACGCCATCGTCGACGACGTCGACCACCACGACGGTCACGTTGTCGTGACCGCCTTCCTGCAGGGCCGCGGCTACCAGGTTGTCGACGGCCGCCTGAGGCGTTGCGCTCGAGACCGCTATGGCCTCGATCTGCGAGTCTTCGACCATCGAGGACAGGCCGTCGGAGCACAGCAGCACGCGGTCGCCGGCGCTCACGTCGATGGTGAAGTGGTCGGCGTACATGTCGGGGTCAGAGCCCAGCGCGCGCGTGATGACCGAGCGAGAGGGGTGCACGCGCGCCTCGTCGGCGGTAATCTCGCCGGCGTCGACCAGCTCCTCCACGTAGGAGTGGTCGTGGGTCAGGCGCACCAAAGCGCCGTTGTGCAGCAGGTAGACGCGCGAGTCGCCCACATGCGCAACGGCCATCTTGTTCAGTTCGATGTGCACGGCCGAGGCGGTGCAGCCCATGCCCGTCTTGCCCTTGCCCGTGATGGCGCCCTCGATGACGGCCGAGTTGGCGCTCTCAATGGCGGCGCCCAGAAGGAGGTCGTCGGCGTGTGCGGGGGCATGCTCGGCGATGGTTGCCACGGCAATGGCACTTGCCACCTCGCCTGCGGCATGGCCACCCATGCCGTCGCTTACGGCAAAGGTGGGCGCCTGGGCAAGGAAGGAGTCCTCGTTGTGGCTGCGTACCAAGCCTACGTCGGTGCGCGCCGCCCACGCGAGCGTGGCGGTCTTGCCGCTCTTGGTCTGAGCGCCCGCGCCTTCGGTGACCACGGGGTCATCGTGGCCCGGGCTGTTGACGGGAGCCTGCTTGGACTCGTGGAGGTCGTGGGACACGCGAGACAGCAGGCTGCTGGCAAGCTTGCTCATCGCCTGCTCACCCTCATGATGGCGTCACCAACCTGCACTTCGTCGCCGTCGCGTAGGGTGACGGGCTGTCCGATGGGATGCCCGTTGACCAGCGTGCCGTTGGTGGAGCCAAGGTCTTCCAGCACGAGCGCCGGACCCTGCAGGGTGAAGCGGGCGTGCGTGGCCGAGACGAAGGGCTCGTTGATGACGATGTCCGACGAGGGTGAGCGCCCGATGACAACGGGTCCGAGGATGTCGACGTGCAGACCTCGGAGTGCCTTGCTGCCCTTTTCCACGTCAACCGACCAAATGGCAGCATCGCGCCGCTGGCCACGGACCAGGCCGATGCCCGTCTTCATGGTCGAGTAGAGAAACACGTAGAGGAGGGCCACCAAAAGGATGCGGCCCGCAAAGAGCAGCAGGTCAATCATGCTATGACTCCCTGAACTCGAGGTTCAGCAGGCCAACGGTAATGAGGTCGCCCTCGCGCAGGATGCAGCTGTCGATGTCGACGTCGTTGACCAGGGTTCCGTTGGTGGAGCCAAGGTCATGGATGCGCCAGGTCCTACCGTCGTAGGAGAGCTTGGCGTGACGGCGCGAGACGTTGGGATCGTGCAGAACGATGCCGCCGGGCGTGCGCTCGCGACCAATGAGGGTCTCGGGCTCGGTGCCGATGTAGGTGCGGCCGCTCTGGCGGTCGATGAGCAGGCAGGTGACCGGCTCCTTCTCTGCAACGGGCACCGGTGCGGCGTTGACCGTGGAGTCCTGAATGTTGTGGACGTGCGGTGCGCGCGCGGAGGGAACGGCAATGCTTGCCGGAGCGCCGTCGACCTCGGGAACCTGGGGAACATGCTGGCCCACGACCTCGGGTACCGGCGTCACGATGGGGTTGGCCTTCACGTCCACAACCTCGGGTAGCGCGTCGGCAAGCGAGCGGGGCTCGGAGGCAACGGGCTCGGGTGCGCTCACCAAAGACGGGTCGAGCGACTCGTCCACGAAGTCGGCGGGCAGCACGTTGAGGCCCGCGGAGGAGTCATCGCTCACGGCATGCTCGACCACGGGGATGTCGTCGTCAGCTTCCGGCGCGGCCTGCTCGAACGGGGTGACGATGCCAGGCGCAGGCGCGGCGGCGCCGCCCAAGGTGCCAAAGCCCGAGAGGAACGCCTCCTCTTCCTCGCGCAGCTTGGCGAGGGTAAGGGCATCGACGTTGTTTGCAAAGACGGCAAAGCGGCTGCGCCTGAGGGACGGGTCAACCATGAAGCGGGCAAGCGGCTTGCCCACAAAGACGTAGCCCTTGCGGGCGGCCTCTGCCTCGGCGAGGCTTGCGACCTCGGCCGCAAGCTGACCGTAAACGGGCTTCATAGCGTTGTCGGCATCGGGGGAGACAAGGATGGTGATGAGCGCCGGGGCGGTGTTGACGCCGTCCACGACGTAGGTCTCCTGCTCCATCTCGTGCGCGACGCGCTTTGCAAGCTTTCTAAAAGAGAAGGGTGCGGTTGCCCCCTGCGGAGAAGCGCCAAACGTCTCGGCGATGCGGTTTTCGAACGCCTTGAACATGTTCATGTCAATCCTCACTCTCTATGCCCGCTTCACGCGGGCCATGTAGGACGCATGCAATACAGACAAGCACACTTAAGAGTACCGCAATGCCTGCATTCTCCCACGATGGGTCGACCCATATGCCGCCATTCTCCATTCGCGCTGCCAGAAGCTGAGAGCCAACAAGGATCACGCAGCCCACCGCTTGGCCGAGTACGGCAAAGGTCGGCCGGTCGTCGTACCACGTGAGGGCCGAGCAGACCAGCGCCGAGACCCCGCAGCCTGCAAGCGACAGCAGCGTGGACGGCTCGCGCAAAGGTAGCAGCAGGGCGTCCACCTGCCCCTCAAGCACGAAGCCTGCGGCAAGCGAGGGACCCCAGATCCTGCCCACGAACCAGCTGACGCAGGCGGTGAAGAACGCGCGCACCGGGGTGAGGCCCGTTCCGGCCACAGCCGTACCCGCGAGCGGCGAGCGCAGGGCCGCCGGTAGCAGGAAGGAAAGCGATGAGAGGTTGCTTTGCATGGCGCAGGTGATCCACCAGATGGCAAGCACTATGGCAAACACGATGGCAAAGAGCAAAGGCGTTGCCGACGAGGCATGCAGCATGGTTGCCGTGCAATAGCTCGCACCTGCCACCGCCGCGCCCAGCGGCGGCCAAAGCAGCGTTGCCGCGGCCGCTGCGGCGATGAAGGCGTAGACCAAAGTCTGGTCGGAGGCCAGAAGAATACCTGCTAGAGGCCATACCACGTAGACGGTTGCGCAGGCGCTGGCAACGCGCGCGAAGGCAGACGGCAGCCATGGGTGGCTGACGGCAAGCGGCAGGCGCTCTCCCTGCCAGTCCTCGGGGTCGTCTTCCTCGCGCGAGGTGGTCTGCGAAAGCAGGCCGCGCAGCGACTCGGCGCCGGCGTTTGGGTCGCCGAGGGCAAACACCAGCTCCTTGGCCAGGGTCTCGACGGAGGGAATGCGTGCGGTGGGGCTTGCCGCCAGGGCTCCGAGCAGGGCCTCCTCGGCCATGCCCGCAAGCGACGGGTCCTGCTTTGCGGGGCTTCCCGGCCCCTTGCGAATGAGCGCCAGCGACTTCTCGGCGGTGGGCGCCGCAAAGGGGCAGTATCCCAGCAAGGCCTGCCACACCACAACGGCCAGCGAGAAGACGTCGGTGCGCTCGTCGACGATGTCGCCCTCTATCTGCTCGGGAGGCATGTAGCCTACGGTGCCGCCGCGCGCCCCGCCATATCCCGCTGCAGACGCGAGGGAAGCCATGCCAAAGTCGCAGAGCTGCACGGTGCCCGAGCGGTCGATCATGATGTTGGTGGGCTTGATGTCCATGTGCAGCACGCCGTTCTCATGCGCGTAGCCCAAAGCCGAGGCAACCGACTGCACCAGGCAGGCGGCCTCGTCGTGCGTGAGGGTCCCTCCCTCGACGCGCGCGAGCAGCTCGGACAGGGTAAGCCCGTCGACGTACTCCATGACGAGGTAGGCGTAGGGCCCCTCCACCTCGAAGTCGAACACCGTGACGATGTTGGGGTGGGCGAGCATGCTTGACGTGCGGGCCTCGGCAAGGGCTTCTCCCAGCGTGGAGGCCATGCTCGAGCCCGACAGGGGAAGGCGCTTGATGGCAACACGGCGCTGCAGGCGTGTGTCCCAGCACGTAAGGACCGTGCCAAAGCCGCCGTCGCCGCATGCGTTCATGATGCGGTAGCGGTTGAGCAACACGTCATTGTGCGGGCGGCTGTGTGCTACGCCCGTTTGGCTATGTGCGGCGGAGTGCGCTTCTGCCATGGCCCTTCCTGCGTCGTTTTAGGTGTGTTCACGTGGCCTGATGTGTAGTGTACTCCTTATGGTACCCACTTTCTTTGCCACCCATCCCACTACCATCACTTTTCGCGGAGTTGCACACCGGGGCGCACCGATGTGCGGATCTATCGAAAAAAGTGCTTGCATGTGAGTGGAGGAGAGTAGTAATATACGTATCTGCACGCGGGCGTGGCGGAATTGGCAGACGCGTACGGTTCAGGTCCGTATGGGGGCAACCCCGTGAAGGTTCAAGTCCTTTCG
>CACXFC010000089.1 GCA_902766835.1 uncultured Coriobacteriaceae bacterium
AGGGTGCCCATGATGCCCGGGTGGATGGTGAACTTGTCGACGTCAATCTGCGTGAACACGGTGTCGAGGTGCATGAAGGCACGGGACACGGGGATGTTGAACGCGTAGATGGTGTCGATCTCGGAGCCACGGTTGCCCCAGAAGCAGTTCTGGGCGAGCTCGTCGATGGCGGCAGCCTGGGTACGCTGCGAGATGCCGATGGCCAGCGTATGGGCGTTGAGGTTCAGCACGTCGCCGCCCTCTACGTGGTACGAGGAGTCGCGGCTGTACCACTGCGGGGAGCGCTTGTACTCGGGGTGATACTTGAAGATGAACTTGCCAAGCAGGGTCTCGCGGTTGCGCGTCACGGAGTACATGTGATGCAGCATGACACCCTTGCCCACGACCGCAAACGGGTCACGCGTGAAGTAGGTGTTGGGCATCGGGTCGATCAGCAGGTCGGTCTCGGTGTCCTGGTCCTGGCCGACGAGGTCGGTAAGCAGGGTGCTCGAAGCGGAGGGCAGATCAATCTCATTCTTGCGCAGACCAGCGATCGTCTTGTCGACGAACTCCTTGGTGTCACGGATGGAGTACATGTACTCCTTGACGGCGGCAAGCATGTTCTTGCCACGCAGGCCAGACTCCTGCAGCCACTGCTCGGTGTACTCCTCGCGAGCACCGGGCTCGGCATCCAGCGCCTCGGCGCAGAGCTTCTCGAGGTACAGAACCTCGACGCCCTGCTCGCGCAGAACCTCGGCGAACCTGTCGTGCTCCTGCTGGGCGACCTCCAGGAAGGGGATGTCGTCGAACAGAAGGCGCTCAAGGTCGTCCGGAGCAAGGTTCAGCAGCTCCTCACCAGGACGATGGAGCAAGACCTTCTTCAGGGGGCCGATTTCGCTGTGGACGTAAAGTCCCTTCATGATGCCCTCCACTCCTTTCGTGCCAGCCTGGCTGACACACGAACCAATAGAAACAAATTAATAGGTACTGTCTGCTCGTGTGCAGATCTCACTGCACAACAGTAACCTTTATCGTAACTATATGCAATATCCAATCTGTTTCTCTTTTACGGGATTGTTCTTGTCGTTAACGGTAGTTTTTGGCTTGCAAACGGTTTAGCTCTGAGCGCAATTACACTTATCGGCCATATTTACCTGCGTATTCTCAAATGTCTTGTTCTGGTATGCCTCCTAGTCAACCGCTTGCATCATTTTGAAATGAGAATTGCAAAAGTATGCTGTAACATTGTCGAAACTATTGTTTTATGCAATTATTTTTCATATTTATTCTGCAATATTACGTATTAGCACCACTGACGGCGCCACGCTCTCACGCACACCGCGCCACTTGCCATTTGCCGCACCACTGGGCTTTGTGTTTGGAAACCCTCGTTGTGCCTGATAGAATCATTGATTTGTAGGCTTATGTTCACGAGCGTTTTGGGGAACGAATGGCAAGCAAGAAGAGCACGGAGAAAAAAGCACGTAAGCGGCTTTCAAAGAAGCTTCGCAAGACCACGAAGCGTCTCGCCAAGGAGATTGATTCCGAGGTAACCCGAGAGGCGCTTGCCAAGCGCGCCGAGAAGCTCGAGCGCAAGCTCGAGAAGGCGCGCAAGGCCAACGAGAAGGTCCATGGTAAGCGTCCGGACGACAGCCCAAAGCGCATATTCGACTACACGCAGAACCGTGAGGTCAGCTGGCTGCGTTTCGATGACCGCGTGCTTGACGAGGCCTTCGACGAGACGGTGCCACTCTTCGAGCGCCTCAAGTTCGTCTCCATCTTTGGCAGCAACCTCGACGAGTGGTTCATGGTCCGCATTGGCGGGCTGTCCGATCTCGCGCTCCTCAAGAACCAGCCGCGCGACATCCGCTCCAACGAGACGCCCTCCGAGCAGATTGCCAACGTGCTTGCCATGCTTCCGGCGCTCGTCGAGCGTCAGGCGCAGGTTTTCTCGGGCATCGAGGCCAACCTCGCCGGTGCCGGCCTCACCCGCGTTCACGCGAGCGACCTCACCGATGCCGACCTCAGGCGCATTGCGCAGCACTTCGACGCGCGCATCGCCCCCATCATGTCGCCCATGATCATCGACCCGCGCCACCCGTTCCCCAACCTCAAGAACGGACGCCTATACGTGGCGTGCTCGCTCGATGGCCCCGAGGAGAGCGGGATGCTTGGCGTTGTCGAGGTACCCCACTCGCTGAGCCGCGTGGTGCCCCTCCCCTCTACCACGCGCAACTACCGCTACATCCTGCTTGAGGACATCATGCTCTTCAAGCTGGGCGACTGCTTCGGCGACTACGCCCCCACCAGCTCCGCCATCATCAGGGTCACCCGCAACGCGGACATCGACCCCGACGGCGAGGGTGTCGAGGAGGACGAGGACTATCGTCAGCACATGAAGTCGATCCTGCGCGAGCGGCTCCGCCTACAGGCCGTGCGCCTCGAGATCGACGGCAAGCTCAATGCCGAGCTCGAGCGCTTCGTGACCGACTCGCTGCACCTCACGCCCAACCGCGTGTTCCACACCAATATGCCGCTCGACCTTGGCTATGTGTATGGCCTTGAGGCGCATATCCCCAACCCGTCTCGCTCCAAGCTGCTCTTCGAGCCCTTCGAGCCCCAGCCCTCCCCCATGGTCGACGCGCACGAGCCCATGCGCGCGCAGATCGAAGACCACGACGTCCTGCTGTGCTATCCCTACGAGGGCATGGACCCACTGCTGCGCCTGCTGCGCGAGGCGTCGAACGACGACAGCTGCATCTCTATCAAGATCACGCTCTACCGCGTGGCAAAGCAGTCGAAGCTCTGCGAGAGCCTCATTGCCGCCGTCGAGAACGGCAAGGAGGTCACGGTCCTCATGGAGCTGCGCGCCCGCTTCGACGAGGCCAACAACATCGCCTGGGCCGACCGCCTCGAGAGCGCGGGATGCACGGTCATCTATGGTTCCGAGGGCTTCAAGGTGCACTCAAAGATCTGCCAGATCACCTATCACGACGGCGGCCACATCCGCCGCATCACCTGCTTGGGCACGGGCAACTTCAACGAGAAGACCGCACGCCTCTACTCCGACTTCATGCTGCTGACCGCCCACGAGGGCATCGGCGAGGACGGCAACACCTTCTTCCGCAACCTCTCGCTTGGCAACCTGCGCGGCACGTACAAGTATCTAGGCGTTGCCCCCATCAGCCTGAAGCCACTGGTGATGCGCGGCCTCAACCGCGAGATCGAGCGCGCCCGCTCGGGCGAGGACGCCCAGGTGTTCCTCAAGATGAACTCGCTCACCGACCGCGACGTCATCGACAAGATTGCCGAGGCGTGCGACGCGGGCGTGCGCGTCATCATGATCATCCGTGGCATCTGCTGCATCCGCGCCAATGTCAAGGGCTACACCGAGGGCCTCATGGTGCGCCAGATTGTGGGCCGCTTCCTCGAGCACACCCGCATCTACGCCTTTGGCACCAAGGCCGACACCATCTATCTCTCCTCGGCCGACATGATGACGCGCAACACCGAGCACCGCGTGGAGATTGCCTACCCCGTGCTCGACGACTTCTGCCGCAAGCTGGTGGTGCAGTTCGTCAACATCCAGCTGGCCGACAACACCAAGGCACGTGAGCTCACCGAAGAGGGCACCTGGCGTGTTGTGGAGCCGGAGCCGGGCGAGCCCTCCATCAACGCGCAGGAGCTTCTGCTCTCGCTCGCCTATCGTCGCGCCCATGGCGAGCTGGTCGATGGCGCAGAGCTGCTGCTCTCCGATGGCATCATCGCCGAGCTCCCCTTGGAGCAGATGCGCAAGCTGGCCATGCTGCCCACTATGTCTCACATTGAGGATGTCCTCCACGCCGAGCAGAAGCCCGCAGAAGAGATGCTTGATGCTCCGGTCGAGGTCGAGGTCGAGGCAGAGGCGGCTGCGCCACAGGCTGTTGTCACACCTGCTGAAGAGGCCGCCGAGCAAACCGAAGCTGCACCTGCGGTAGAGGCCACCCAAGAGCCCGCGGTAGCACCCGAACCCCAGCAGGAGCCAGAGTCGGAGGCTGAGCCTGAGCTTCAGCCCGCGGCCGTCGCTGCCGAGCAGACCCCTCAGGCAGCAAGCGAATCGGTTGAGGAAGTCATTGACGACGCCGTTACCGCGGCGGTCGCCGAGAAGCAGCCGGCAACTCCCGCACAGGAAGACGTAGACGAGCCCGAGGAGCACACCGAAGAGGACAACGGCGTTGTGGTGGAAGTCGTGCTTCCTCCCGAGGAGGACGAGCCCGAAGCCGCGCCGCAGACCAAGGCCGCCCCAACCGAGCATACCGCCATCGAGCCGCGCACGCCCGGCAGGATCAAGGTTGCCTTCCGCCTCATCGGCATGGGCATGAGGGAGCTCTTCACGGGCTACATCACTCGTGAAAACAAGAGGAAGAAGAAGCGCGGCTAGTACGCCTGCGCACCTTTTGCGTTACGCTTTGGGTCGGCGATCTCGTTCGCCGACCCTCTTTCTTTGACGATTGGATGACACGTGGCATCAGTTGACGAGCTCACCCTGCACATCGAACGCATGACCTATGGCGCAGACGGCATATCCCACACCCCCGAGGGCAAGACCGTCTTTGTGGCAGGTGGCCTTGCAGGCGACACGGTTCGGGCGCGCATCACGTCCGACGGCAGCTCGTTTAGCCGTGCCGAGGTAACCGAGCTTCTGGAAGGCTCCTCGCAGCGTGTCACGCCCGCCTGTCCCTACACCGGCATCTGTGGAGGATGCCCCTGGGCCGCCATGAAGCGCGAGGCTCAGCTTGCGGCAAAGCGCGCCAATGTGGTCGACGCGCTGGTCCGCATAGCCCACTGGGATGCGCATGAGGTCGATGCGCTCGTCGCGCCCTGCGAGGCGCCAAGCGATGCCTGGGGATACCGCAACAAGATCGAGCTCGCCTTCCAGCGCAAGCATGGTCGAGCCATCATCGGCATGCATGACCGCAGTGGGGCCGGAGTCGTCAAGGTTGATTCGTGTCTGCTCCTCGACAGCCGCTACAAGAAGGTTGCCAAGTCCGTTGCCGGTGGCCTCACCTACCTCTCGGGCTCCCAAGAGCTGGGCATTGAGCGTGTGGGCATCCGGGCCTCGCGGCGCACGAAGGACGTGGAGGTGGCACTGTGGACCTCCACCGGCCCCTTCCCGCGCGCACAGGTGGCCAAGGTGCTCTCCGATGCCTGCAAGGCCAGCTCGGTCGTGCGCGTGCTGGTTAAAGGCCCTCAGAAGGCGCGGCGCGTTTCGGGCGTTGAGCGTCTGGCCGGAAAGGGATACTGGGAGGAACGTCTGGGAGAGGCGACCATGGCGCTGTCGGCTCCCTCGTTCTTCCAAGTGAACACCGCAGGAGCGCAGCGCCTTGTCGAGCTGGTGCTTGCGGGCCTAGAACCCGACGAGGACGACGAGGCCATGGATCTCTACTGCGGTGCGGGCACCTTCACCCTGCCGCTGGCCCGTCGTGCGGGATTCGTCTCTGCCGTGGAGTCGTATGGTCCTGCCGTGCGCGACCTGCGACGCAACCTTGAGCGAGCACGCCTCGACAACGTCGATGCCGTGGGCGGCGACGCGGGACGCGAGTTCCCCGACACCGATGCCGACATCATTGTGGTAGACCCGCCACGCGCAGGGCTATCCGCAGACGTGGTCGAGCAGCTCTCGGATCAGCCGGCACGCGCGATTGCGTATGTGAGCTGCGACCCCGCAACGCTGGCACGCGACCTTGCGCGCTTTGCCGAACAAGGAACCTTCGCACCGTCAAGCATCACACCGGTTGACCTCTTCCCCCAAACCTTCCACGTAGAGACGGTCACCATCCTGCGCCGCAAGTAAAAGAGGTGAGTCAATACGCATCAGGGACATATCCCAGCAAGCACTGCGCTTGGATATGGCAGCTAAGGGACACGCCCTTTTTGCCCCGCGGGGCAAAAAGGGCGTGTCCCTTAGCTGCCATATCGTATCGGATGCCTAGCTCCTTATGCCAGGTCAGCGGCTGCCATGAGCCCCCGTGCTCCCTGAGCAGACCGCGCGGCATCCACAATGGCCTGCTCAAGGGCAGAGGTCGCCAGCATTCCCACGGCATCCACCTCTGCCTCAACCTCACCGGTTGCCATCACGAAGATACTGTCGCCATCGTTTGTAGTGTGGGTGGGCCTGATGGCGTGTGCATAGGCGTCGGCAGCCATCTGGGCGACCTTGGTAGCCTGTGCCTTGGTCAGCTTCGCGTTGGTCACCACGCACGAGATGGTCGTGTTCGTGCGCAGCGGCATGGCGGCAGCAGCCTCGGCGAAGGCTTCCTCAACCGAGATGATGTGCGTGCCATCAGAGGAGAGCACGCCTGCGACGAACTCGCCTGTGGCAGGGTCCACCACGTTGCCCACCGCATTGACGGCAGCAACGGCACCGCAGACCAGCTCGCCCGCATGGCAGACGCTCTCGCCAAGCCCGGTCTTCATCGAGCGCTGCGGGCCGGCAACCTTGCCCACCGTACACCCCGCTCCCGCGCCGACGTTGCCGCGCGCAAGCGGCTCACCCGCATGTGCAAACGCATCCGCCACCGCCTGGGCGCCCATCGACGCATCCGGTCGCACATGCGCGTCTCCGCACGCGAGGTCAAACAGGCAGGCACCGCTTACGATGGGCACCTTGGCAACCATCACGTCAAGGCCAATGTCGCGCCGCTCGAGCTCCTCGGCAACGCCGGTAGATGCCGCAAGGCCATAGGCGCTTCCGCCCGAGAGCACCACGGCATGGAGGGCCTGCACGGTCTCCTCAGGGCGCAGCAGGTCGGTCTCGCGCGTCGCCGGAGCGCCACCGCGCACGTCTACCGCACCAGTCGCCCCCTCCGGGCACACGATGACGGTACATCCCGTGGCGGCCTCTTCGTTGGTGGCATGCCCGGCATAGATGCCGGCAATCTGTGTGATGCTTTCGATCTTAGGCATTTCGTTCCTCCAATAGACGCTCTACCAAGTTGTCCTCGCCTGCCGCGGAAAGCCGTGCCATCTCGCGCACGACGCGGCAGGTGGGCAGGCCCACTACGTTGTCGTAGTCGCCCTCGATTCCCTTTACCAGAAGGCGTCCGGTTCCCTGTATGGCATAGGCACCCGCCTTGTCCGAGCACTCTCCGCTGCGCACATAGGCATCTATTTGGCCTTTAGTCAGCTCATAGAAGGTGACGTCGGTTGTCTCGACAAAGGAGGCCACCTGTTGCTCTCCCCCATCGCCCTGATAGATGATGCAGACACCAGTTGAGACATGATGGGTTCTGCCAGAGAGCTCGGCCAACATGGCTGCCGCCTCAGCGTCATCGGCGGGCTTTCCCAGGGCCTCGTCAGCCATCCACACGATGGTATCGGCCGCAAGGAGGTAGCCGTCTTTCCCCACGCCCTCAAGGTCGTACACATGCAGGGCCTTCTCGTGCGCCAGACGACACACCAAGTCGCGCGGATGCTCGCCAGGCAGGCGTGACTCGTCGATGTCTGCCGGTACGATGCGCAGCTTGAAGCCCAGCTTGGACATCAGCTCCTGACGTCGCGGCGATGCGGAAGCAAGTATCACAGTCATTCTCCCCACAAGCAAAGCGGTGGCCGGCAAATCATGCCCGACCACCGCCAACAAACAAGCTATATGCCTAGAACCGCGCTAGTTGAACTTCACCAGCTTCTGTGCCACATGATAGAGGCCGATGGTGGTCTTCTTGCCCCACTCGCCCGGCAGGTTTGTGGCCAAGCCCACCACGCCCATGCGTGCGCGACGATACATGCGAGGATCGTATTCCTTGAGGTCTTCCCACAGCGCATCCATATTGGGCATGGCCTCTGGGTCGTCGCTCAGCTTCGAGAAGATGGTGCTGACGGCCATCATCAGCGTGAAGTAGTCGACCATGTAGGCGCGCAGCTTCGACTCCTCCACGTCGTCATAGAGGTGATAGGCGTGCATCATGATGCGCGTGATGCGCAGTTGCTGGTCGATGCGGCCAATCATCACTGACTCGTTGACCGATTGGTCTTCGCGGCCAATGAAGTAGCGATAGAGGTCGACATCGAGGTAATAGATGGTCTTGCAGCGCGGCAGCGGCACGAAGGCGTAGATGTTGTCCACATAGAACGTGTGCGGCGGCATGGGCACGCCACCGTCTCGCAGCACGTCGGTGCGGTAGCACAGCGAATGCATGAGCAGGTTCTGCGTCATGTTGAAGTGGCCGATCTTCGACCACGTGAAGATCTTGCCGCGCGGCAGCACATGGTGGTAGTCGATGACAATCTGCTTGCCATCCTCCACATGCTCGTAGACATAGTTGCTGATGACCAAATCGACGCGCGTGTCGAACTCGATGAAGTGACGCAGCTTGGCTATGAGCAGGGTCAGCGCCTCGGCATCGAGCCAGTCGTCGGAGTCGACCACCTTGAAGTAGGTGCCCTCGGCGTTCTCGAGCGCCTTGAGCACTGCCGCCCCATGCCCGCCGTTCTCCTGGTGAACCGCCTTGACGATGGTGGGGTACTCAGCCTCCCACTTCTGAGCCTTCTCGAGCGTGTTGTCCTTCGTGGATCCATCGTCCACCACCACGATCTGCACGTCCTGGGCATAGCCCGTTCCCTGCAGGATGGAGCTTATGCAATGGTCCATATACTCTGCCGAGTTGTAGCAGGGTATGCCGAAGGTTATGGTCTTCTGCATCGAAGTGCCCGTCCTTACGTTCGTGCCTTGTGCGACGTTCTATCGGTTGCTGCTGATGAGTTCGTCAGAAAGCTCGAGAGCCGAGGCAACCACGCCGTCCATGTCGTAGTAGCGGTACTCGGCGAGCCTGCCCACGCAGTGGAAGTTTAGGATGGGGTCGACGCGGTCGCGGTACGCGCGATACAGCGCCTGGCTCTCGTCCTCAAGGATGGCATAGTAGGGCGTCTGGCCGCTCTCGGGCTCGTAGGCCTTGGAGTACTCGCGCATGATGGTCGTGACGCCCGGAACCTCCTGGCCCGTCATCAGCTTGAACTCGGTGATGCGCGTGAAGTCCTCGGTGGTGGTGTAGTTGACCGTGGCCACCGGCTGGAACTGGTCCTGCTTGAGGGTCTCGAACTGCATGTCGAGCGTGCGGTACGGAAGCGCACCGAGGTCGAGGCCGAACAGCTCGTCGAGCTGGCCGGTATAGATGACCTCACCGCCGTAGGGGCGGTCGCACACCATCACGCGGCCATCCTTGACAGCAAGGATGTCGCGCACATCAACGCCCAAGAACACGTTCACCAGGTCGTGGTCGAGCAGGCGCTCGAACAGACGGGTGTAGCCCTCGGTCGGCATGCCCTGATGCGGTGCCGCCGGGAAGTAGCGGTCGTCGTCGCCCACGAACACGGGCACGCGGCCGGTGATGGAGGGGTCGATCTGGTCGGGCGTCTTGCCCCACTGCTTCATGGTGTAGTACAGGAAGATGTTCTCGTAGACGTAGTCGGCCACCTCGGTGAGCTCGGGGTCGTTCTTGCTACGCAGCTCCATGATGGGCACCTTCTTGTTCTCGCCGAAGGTGGCCACGAGCTTCTGGTAGAGGTGCTCGCCCTTCTCCTCGCCAAACGCGAGCTTGAGCGACTGGTGGTTGAAGGGAACCGGCATCAGCGTGCCGTGAATGTTGGCCAGCACCTTGTGCTGATAGTCGGTCCACTCGGTGAAGCGCGAGAGGAACTCATGCACGCGATCGTTGGTGGTGTGGTAGATGTGCGGGCCATACTGATGGATGAGCACGCCGGCCTCGTCCACGCAGTCATAGGCATTGCCGGCAATGTGGGGGCGGCGCTCGATGACCGCGACCTTGTGCCCGCACGCCTCAGCGAGCCTACGGGCGCAGACCGCACCCGCATATCCAGCTCCCACGACGATGACGTCGTAGGAATCGGGGTTGAAGCTAGCAGGTAGACCGTTGTTGATGCTCATGAGCGTCCTTTCGTGGAACACCGATGTGTTGTCCCATTCTTTACTGCACAAATAAATCGAGTGAGCGCTGTGCGCCTCGCTCGATGTTGCGCTAGATTCTATCATTGCGCTCTATAATGGGTAACGACGGGACACAAATGCCCAACTAACGCATATGTTCCCACGGTTATGTGACGATTCAGGGATGGAGTAGACGCATGAGTGAGTTTCTCGACCGCATGAAGGCCCTTGCCAAGGCAGACAAGAAGACCATCGTTCTGCCTGAGGGCGAAGACCCCCGCACCATCGAGGCTGCCAAGAAGATCGTAGCCGAAGACCTCGCCAACCTTGTCATCCTCGGCAACCCCGCCGAGATTGACGTTGACGGCGTCACCGTCATCGACCCGGCCGTCTCCGACAAGCGCCAGGCCTATGCCGACACCCTCTACGAGCTGCGCAAGGCCAAGGGCATGACGCCCGAGCAGGCTTACGAGACCGTTGCCGACAACACCTACTTCGGCACCATGATGATCAAGTGCGGAGACGCCGACGGCCTTGTCTCGGGCGCCTGCCACTCCACCGCCAACACCCTGCGCCCCGCGCTGCAGATCCTCAAGACCGCACCGGGCACCAAGCTCGTGAGCTCGTTCTTCATCATGTGCACCCCCGCCACCGAGTACGGTGAGGGCGGCACCCTGCTGTTTGCCGACTGCGGCCTGAACATCGCCCCCGACGCCGAGCAGCTCTCCGAGATTGCCATCTCCAGCGCCAACACCTGGAAGAGTCTGATGAGCGACGAGCCCGTCGTTGCCATGCTCTCCTACTCCACCATGGGCTCCGCTGGTGGCGACACCGCCGAGAAGGTCCAGGAGGCAACCCGCCTGGCCAAGGAGAAGGCCCCCGAGCTTGCCCTCGACGGCGACCTGCAGCTTGACGCGGCCCTCGAGGCCAGCGTGGGCCTGCTGAAGGCACCCGAGTCCAAGGTCCCCGGCAAGGCCAACATCCTGGTCTTCCCCGACCTCGCCGCTGGCAACATCGGCTACAAGCTGGTCCAGCGCTTTGCCAAGGCCGAGGCCTACGGCCCGGTGCTGCAGGGCATCGCCCGCCCGGTCAACGACCTCTCGCGCGGCTGCTCCGCCGATGACATCGTGGGCGTCGTGGCCATCACCGCCGTTCAGGCCCAGATGGCGTAAGCGTTTGCGCACATAGGCAAGCTTTGAAGCCCCTGGCAAGGTCGGGGGCTTCTTGTGTGCGTGGCAATCCCCGGAGGATAGGTCAGCCGTATTGGGTAGACTCGTCTCTGTTTGCACGATACGGATAGGCGGGAGCGCCGACCAAAGCCGCACGCCCGCACAGAAAGGCACATGCATGAGCAACGAAGGAAAGCAGGTCAGCGTCCATTACGTGGGCACGCTCGACGACGGAACCAAGTTCGACTCCTCCCGTGACCGCGGCGAGCCGCTGCAGTTCGTCTGTATGGCGGGCATGATGATCCCTGGCTTCGACCAGGCCGTTCGCGACATGGAGGTTGGCCAGACCGTCACCGTGCGCCTTGAGCCCGAGGATGCCTATGGTCCGCGCAGCGAAGATATGGTCCAGACGTTCAGGATTGCCGACCTGCCCGGCTCCGAGCACCTCGTTGCCGGCCAGCGCGTCATGCTGGGTGGCCCCTACGGCCAGCCCATCCCGGCGCTTGTAGCCCAGAAGACCGACGAGCTGGTGACCCTCGACCTCAACCACGAGATGGCCGGCAAGGCCCTCACCTTCGAGATCGAGCTGCTCGAGGTGGCCGATGCGCAGGAGCATCACTGCTGCGGCCACGGGCATGGTCACGGTGGCTGCTGCCATGGCGAGGGCCACGACGACGGCGAGTGCTGCCACGGCGAGGGCCACGGCGACGGCGAGTGCTGCCACGGCGAGGGAGAGTGCTGCCACAACGAGGACTAAGCCCCTCTCCTCTCATTGGAAATTAAGGGACACGCCCTTTTTGCCCCGCGGGGCAAAAAGGGCGTGTCCCTTAGTTGCCTAACTATAGGTGCCGTGAGCTACGCAGAGTGCGGGCCAGCCGCGCGCACCTCGGGCGACATGTCGGGATACTTCTCTGCCGCGTTGTCCTCGAACATCTTGGCGAGCTTGCGGGCCGCCTTGTCATAGGCGTCCTTGTCGGTCCAGGTGTTGCGGGGGTTGAGCACGCGGGTCTCCACGCCGTCCACGTGCTGCGGCACGTCGACGTTGAAGATGGGGTCGCGCACGAACTTGGCGTTCTCGACGGAACCTTCCAGCGCGGCCGTAACCATCAGACGCGTGGAGGGAAGGTCCATACGGGTGCCGACGCCATAGGGGCCACCGGTCCAGCCGGTGTTGATGAGGTAGACGCGCGTGCCCGAGCGCTCCATGCGCTCGCCGAACATCTTCGCATAGCGAAGCGGGTCGAGCGGCATGAACGGCTCGCCGAAGAGCGTGGAGAAGGTCGGCTGCGGCTCGGTGATGCCACGCTCCGTACCGGCAACCTTGCTGGTAAAGCCAGAGAGGAAGTGGTACATGGCGCTGTTCTTGTCAAGACGCGAGATGGGCGGCAGGACGCCAAAGGCATCGGCCGTGAGGAAGATGACCACGTTGGGGTAACGGCCCTGGCCCATGGCAGCCGCGTTGTCGATGAAGTTGATGGGGTATGCCACGCGCGTGTTCTCGGTGAGGCGATCGTCGAAGTAGTCGGGGTTGCGGGTGGAACGGTCCACGATCACGTTCTCGCAGATGGCACCGAAGCGAATGGCATTGAAGATCTGCGGCTCGGTGGCCGACGAGATCTTGATGGCCTTGGCATAGCAGCCGCCCTCGAAGTTGAAGACGCCGCCGTCGGCCCAACCGTGCTCGTCGTCGCCAATGAGCACGCGCTGCGGGTCTGCGGAGAGGGTCGTCTTGCCCGTGCCGGAAAGGCCGAAGAACACAGCCGTCTCACCGGTGGAGGGGTCCATGTTCGCCGACGAGTGCATGGGGAGGATGCCCTCCTCAACCGGCATGATGTAGTTCAGAACCGAGAAGACGGCCTTCTTGATCTCGCCGCTGTACTTGGTGCCAGCCACGATGATGCAGCGGTCCTGGAAGTTGAGCAGGACGGCAGCCTCCGAATGGGTGCCGTGCTTCTCGGGGTCGAGCTTCAGGCCAGGAGCGGCGAGCACCGTGAAGTCCTGAATGCCGTAGTTGTCCAGCTGACGGCGCGACGGGCGGACGAGCAGCTGGCGGGCAAACAGCGCCTGGCTCGCGCGCTCGCACACCACCAGGAACTTCCTGAACCAACGGCGGTCGGCACCGCCAATGGCGCGCACCACAAACAGGTCGCGCTGCTGCAGATAGTCAAGGACCTCTTCCTTCACGAGCTTGTAGTTCTCGACGGAAAAGGGCTTGTTCACCGGGCCCCAGGCAATCTGGTCGTGGACGTCGGGGGTGTCGACGATGAAGCGGTCCTCGGGCGAGCGGCCGGTGTACTTGCCGGTCTCGACCGCCAAGGCGCCCTTCGAGGTGAGGATGCCCTCGTTGCGGTTAAGGGCCTTCTCGACGAGGGTCGCCGGCGCGGCATCGACGATGATGGCGCCATGGCAGTCGACCAGGCCGCAGGCGGCGAGCTGATCTTGAATGGAGCGCTGGCCATGAGAGCGGATGGAGCGCACAAACGAACCAATCTGGTCCTGAATAGGCATGTAGAAACCTCCTTGTGAGACACGTCGCAACGTGCGCGACGAACTACTAGTACAAGGGTATGCCAAAGCCACAAGAAGGCAGAAAGAGTTAACAAAAAACATTAACTATGTGTACATCTCGGGGAGTCTGCCAGAGTCACTTTGGTGAGAGGACAAACGTGTCGGTAAACGTGAGAGTCGCGCGTCAGGGCGTGCAAGCCGGCGTTCCACCTTGCCGTTCGCGCCCCATTTTGGCGCCTGAGCCATACCCACCCATTTGTGACGTGCGACAATCAAAGCTATGGAAAAGCACGCATAGGAGGGAGCCTCACCAATGGGCACTATCAGCACTATTTCCTCTGGCAGGGTGACGGCGGCCGTCGATTCGGCAGGCGCACAGCTCATGAGCCTCACGCTCGATGGCGGCGAGTATCTGTGGCAGCGTGACGAGCGCTGGTGGCCGCGCTGCGCCCCGGTCCTCTTCCCCATCGTGGGCAACATTCGCGACGACCGTGCGACGTCGGCCCAGGGCGAGGTCAAGTTCGGACGCCATGGCCTGGCCCGCAACTACGACCACAAGCTCGTCGAGAGCGGAGACGACTTCCTGACCTACGAGCTCACCTCCTCTGACGACACGCGTGCGAAGTTCCCCTTCGACTTCTGCCTGCGCATGACCTATCGCATCGTCGACGATGCCCTTGCCCAGGAGTTCTACGTGGAGAACACCGGCTCGGTCACCCTGCCCTTCGTGGTGGGCGGACACCCCGCCTTCAACGTTCCGGCCCCCGGTGATGACGCCGACTTCTCCGAGTACTGCCTGAAGTTTGCCAAGCCGTGGACCTACGCCTCGCCCACGATCAGCACCGAGACGGGCCTGCTTGACTGGGGTACCCGCTTCACGCTGCTCGACAACTCCGACACGCTTCCGCTGACTCACGAGCTCTTCGACGTTGATACGCTGACCTTCGAGAACGTGCCCGAGCGCACCATCACCCTCGTGGGCCCCGCCGGCCACGGCATGCGCGTGGACTTCGATGGCTTCGACTACCTGGGCGTCTGGAGCGCCGCGGGCGGCGCGCCGTTTGTCGCACTGGAGCCCTGGTGCGGTACGGCCACCAGAACGGACGAAGATGACGTCTTCGAACACAAGCAGGGAATGATGTTCCTCGAGCCGGGCGAAAGCACGACGAAGACCTTCGTTATGCGTCCCTTCTAAATTACCCCTTTCACCTGCGCTTTTATTGATCGCCTCCCCTGTCTTCGCAGGGGAGGCGATCTTTCTCTTCACGGGGTCTCCTCATATGCCTTGAAGGCGTGCCCAAATAGTGGTCGCACGGCCCCTGCGGAAGTGTGAACAAAGCGCAGGCAGACAACACTTTCGGTGCTGCGACCTACCGGGCTGCGACAAGCAACCAACCGGAAGCGTATATCAATTTCCAAATCCGATCGAGCGGGTACCCGACGCCTCTAGCGTTAGGTATGCGCCAGGCACGCATGTGGAGTCTGCCCCATGCCACCCAACGCATCAGCCAGCTTCGTCGGAGGGAATGTCATGAACACAACGACGCAAAGGGCGGGAAGCGCTTTGCGCTGCGCCGCAACCTGCCTTGCCGTACTTGCCGGGGTCCTCTCTGTGCTCATATTGCGCAGCGGCAGGGCACTGGCGGCGGAAGCGACCATCACCATAGAGCAACAGGACAACCTAGACGCAACCTATGACGCATACTGCCTGTTTTTGGCGGATATAGACGAGAACGACGTAGCCACGCATGTGACCTGGGCCTCCGATGACGCACGCGAGGCGGTGCTCGGCTTCCTCTCGACAACCGGCTACGACGACTGGCTTGCGCAGGAGCATGCGGGCACCGCAAAGCGTGGCCTGGCGCAACATGCCGCAGAGTATCTCGCGGCACAGATTGGCACCTCCAGCAGCTCAAAGATGGATGCGACCGAACAGGTGGCACCCGATGGCTCGTCGTTTGCGAGCAGGCTTGCGCGCCACATTGCCGCCTCATCGCTGCAGCCGCAGAAGGCAGCGCAGGGAGAGCCGTTCTGTGCCGCAGAGGGGTACTGGCTGTTCGTCACAAGCCCTTCCGCCATGGGGCAAGATGTCGATGCCGGAACCGCGCCGATCTGGGTGCCGCTGGGCGGCTCGGCAAGCCGGATCGTGGAGAAGACCTCCGTGCCCTCCGTCGACAAGCAGGTTTGGGACGAGTCGCTCGACGCGTGGGGCACCGTGGCCGACGCGCACGTGGGACAGGCGGTCATCTATCGCCTGGTGGGCACGCTTCCCCAGAGCTTCGCAAGCTACGACACCTACCATTACGCCTTCCGCGATCACCTTTCCGAGGGACTCGAGCTCGCAGTGCCAGCAGGCTCCACGCTTGCCGACAGCCTGCAGGTGACCATAGACGACACGCCGGTGGCCATAGACGGCACGTCCCTCTCGGCAAGCCTCGAGGCAAACACGCTCTTTGTCGAGTTCAGCGACCTGAAGAGCGAGCGTTGGGCGAACTATCGCATCGGCCCGCAAAGCAGAATATGCGTTACCTATCGGGCGCGACTCACGGATAAGGCTGTCGTAGGGTCTCGCGGCAACCCGAATGACGTCGTCCTCATCTACACCAACGATCCCGTGAGCAGAGGCGAGGGCAAAAGCGAGCCACGACGCAACAAGCTCTTCACCTATGCCCTGCGGCTCAGAAAGCTTGCGCAAGACGGACGCTCGTCGCTTTCAGGCGCGGAGTTTGTCGTACGGCGCACGGGCGACCGGCAGGATGACCAAGCCCTCTTTGTCCAAAAGGACGGCACCCTGGGAAAGGAGCCCCATGCCTTTGTGACCAACGGTGAGGGCATCATCGCGCTCAGTGGCCTCGATGCCGGAACGTATGCCATAGCCGAGACCAAGGCGCCAGAGGGATATGCGCAGCTCACCCACGAGATAGTAGTGTCCATTGCATCCGAGCTTGACGACCAGGAGCTTGCCCTCGCAAACCTCAAGGCATCAGTCGACGCGGGCGATGCGCAGGTGGAGCACATCGATGCCGAGGCAGGGCTGGTGACCCTCGCCGTCACCAACAGGGCGCTTCCGCCCGGACAGACAGACGCGCGTCGCCTTGCCCAGACAGGCGTTGGTCCTGTGGGCAGCACCCTGCTGCTCGCCGGCATGGGGACCTTGGGCATCTCGCGCCTCACCCGCGCGCACACATCGCAAAGCCGTCGGCATCGCCGACGTACCGCATAGCAAACCCCATCGATTGGAGTGGACATGTCTATCAAGAGTGTATCGAGGCCTTCCTATGCCGTGCGTGCAGGACTTGGACTGCTGCTCGCCCTTGGGATAGGCCTTCCGGGCACAACCGCCTACGCCGCCGAGGCGAGCGTCACCATCACGCAGCGCAACAACGAGCAGGCAACCTATGACGCCTACCAGATCTTCGCAGCCGACATCAGCGAAGACGACCAGGCAACGCACGTGGCGTGGGCCTCGCCCGACATGCAACGGACGGTTCTTGCCTTCCTCGATTCACACGGATACACGCAGTGGCTTGCCGACAACCACCCTGGCGGCGATCAGCGCGACCGACCCCAGAACGCCGCGGAATACCTTGCCCAGCAGATAGCGTCCTCGCGTACCGACGAAGGTGCCAACACCACGCCCCGCACGACCGCAGGCAGCAGCTTCGCAAACGAGCTCGCCCAATTCCTCGCAAGCAACTCCGCCAACAAACAGACCGCTCTCTCGGGAGAGCCGTTCAAGGGTGCAGAGGGCTATTGGCTCTTCGTCACCACCGATGCCACGACGCAAGACTACAACGAGGCAGGAAGTGCCCCCATCTACCTTGCGCTGGGAGGATCGGTCTCGACCGTCTACGAGAAGTCCTCCGTCCCCACCATCGACAAGGAGGTGCTCGAGGACTCAACCGACACGTGGGGCAAGGTGGCCGACGCAAACGTTCTGCAGGCCCTCTCCTACCGGCTCACCGGAACGCTCCCAACCAACTACGGCGCCTTCGCCCACTATCACTACAAGTTCACCGACACGCTGAGCGATGGCCTCGACCTCGCAGTTCCCGAAGGCACCGACCTTGCCTCATCGCTTGTCGTGCGCATCGGAGAGCGCCAGGCGCCCATAGACGGAGAAAACCTGAAGGCCACGTACGCAAATCGCGTGCTCACCATAGAGTTTTCCGATCTCAAGTCACCGTGCTGGGAGAAGTACGGCATTACCAAGGACACCGTCATAAGCGTCACCTACCAGGCGCATCTCAACGCTTCCTGCCGCCTTGGCGCACCGGGCAACCCCAACGACGTGTGGCTAACCTACACCGATGACCCCGTCAGCGAGGGAGACGGACGCACGCGCGAGGTCCCCGTCAAGGTGTTCGCCTACAAGCTGCGCCTCACCAAGACCGACGGACAGACTCTTGAGCCCCTGGCCGGCGCAGTCTTCTCCATTCAGGTGGCAGAGAGCAACGCCGACGCAACGTCACGGGGCATGTATGTCCAGGCCGACGGATCGCTGGCCAATGAAGCCCACCGCTTCGAAACCAATGATGACGGCCTCATCGAGGTGCAGGGTCTTGACGAGGGCACCTATCGCATCTGCGAGCTTGCCTCGCCAGATGGCTACACCGCCTCTGGTGACGCCATAGACCTTGTCATCACATCCACGCTTGACGGCACCGGGCGCACGTTGACGGCACTCCAGGCCTCGGTGGATGTCCCCGACGGCCAGCAGGGGCTCTTGGCAGACGTGTCGGAAGTGGACGGCAATGCGGGAACCGTGCTGCTCAACGTCAGCAACGACCGCCTGCTCACGCTGCCCCTAACGGGACAGGCAGGCCTTCCCCTCGGTGGCCTTGTGGCGCTTGCCATGGTGGGTGGCTCGTCCTTCGGCCTCTGGCAGCATCGCTCGTCGCGCACGAAGCTCTCCTGAACCCAGTAGTCCTCCAAGAGAAGGGAACGCCCATGCTCGCAAAGCCTCACAAGCTACCGCTACCAATCATGCACGTGCTGTTATTCGTTGTGACGGCCCTTGGGCTGCTCTTGGCGCAGCCCGCCACCGCGCGGGCGTCCTGGGGCTCGCTCACCATGCGCTACAACGCGGATGGGACCATTTCGGGAACCTGCCATGTGGTCATTAACGCGTCGTACGAGTCGAACGGCGCAACGGGAGACCGCGCGTCTCAGTTCTACGTGACCTTTCCTGACGGGCAGGTCGTCATCGGCTACTGCGGCAATTCCTACTTTTCCGAACCCGATCACGGCAATCATGCCCAACCGGGCGAAGACGACTACGCCTTCACCGCCACGAGCAATGGCAATGGGTCGTACAACGTCACCATCCACAGCGAGAACTCCCGCTATGTGAACAACTTCAACAACTACAAGGCCACCATCGAGCAGTGCCCGGGCCTGTTCTCGCGCACGCGACAGCGCGTCTATGTACCCTGGTGGATACCCCGCGAGGGTGACGTGGAGCTGATGAAGGTCTCCGAGAACCCCGAGCTGACCGACGGAAACGACGCCTACTCGTTCGAAGGGGCCATATACACCGTGCGCAACGACGATGCCACGCTCTCCTCGCTTGACGCCTACCTGTACGTGGACAAAACCGGCCTGGGAACGCTCCGCAAATGGACCGACGGGACAAGCCCGAACCCCAATGACCCGCGCATCAAGATTCCCACCGGCTCATACGTGATCTGGGAGCATGCCGCGCCAAAGGGCTACCAGCTCGATGCCACGCAGTATCGCGTGTCGGTCAGCGAGGGCCAGGTGGCAAAGATAACCGTGAAGGAGAAGCCAACGGGCGGCACGCTCGAGCTGCTCAAAGTGTCGGCCAACGAGGCGTTGAGCTCGGACAACCCCTGCTATACGCTCGCAGGCGCTGAGTACCACGTGTATCGCGACGAGTCCTGCACCAACGATGTGGGCACACTCACCTGCAAAGAAGATGGTTCCACAAACACCCTCACGCTGTCGACAGGCACCTATTACGTGAAGGAGACACGTGCCTCGAGGGGCTATGCGCTCGATCCCCAGGTATACGAGGCAAAGCTCGAAACGGGAAAGAAGACCGTCATCGAGGCCCACGAGATTCCCCAGTGCAACCCCGTGAGCGTCATGGTCCAGAAAGTTGACGCCGACCTTGCGGCCGCCACGCCTCAGGGCTGCGCGGAGCTTCAGGGAGCGCAGTTCCGCATCGACTTCTACGCCGGATACTACGACGAGACCGCCTCTCTGCCCGACAAACCCACGCGCAGCTGGACGCTCGAGACAAGTGCGCGCGGTCAGGCCGTCCTTGCCGACGCCTCGAAGGTCACAGGTGACGACTTCTACTACAACACGTCCGGAACCCCCTCGCTGCCCCTGGGAACCGTTGCCATCACGGAAGTGAAGGCCCCGCTGGGCTATACCCTGCCGCAGGACGCCAGCAAGCTCTTCAAGATCACCCCTGATGGCACCGAAGAGACGCTCGCCTGCTATGTGGAGCCAGACCCAGGCAACCCCACCACCGCCGAGCAGGTTTGTCGCGGAGGCGTGCAGCTGCTCAAGCATGATGACCAGGGCAATCCCTTGGCCGGAGCAGCATTTAGCGTGGTCAGCACCTCACCAAATCCCGTTGTGGTCGACGGGACCACCTTCGAGAAGGGCGACGTGTGCCTGACGCTGCGCAGTGGCGATGATGGCATTGCCAGCTGCCCCGCAACGACCCTGCCCTATGGCACCTACGAGATATGGGAGTCTCGCGCGCCGCGCGGGCACACCATCAACGCCGACTGGAAGGAGTCCTTCTCCATTGAGCAAGACGGCCAGATGGTCGACCTCACCTCACGGCCGTGCATAAATCCCACCACGACGGTTTCGGTGGTGCTCGAGGCGATGAAGGAGTTCGACGGCGCGTCGCAGGGCCGCTCGATCCAGGAAGGCCAGTTCACATTCCTGCTGAAGGATGCGGAGGGCAACGTCCTGCAGACCAAGACCAACGACGCGGCGGGGATGGCAAGCTTTGACGCCCTCACCTTCAACTTCGATGACCTGGGCACGCATGAGTACACCATTGTCGAGGAGGCTGGCTCCGACGAGGAGATTGTCTACGACGAGCATGTGGAGCAGGTGACCGTCGAGGTCATCGCCTCCGACGAGTGGACCCTCGACGCCGTGGTGAAGACCGATGATGACGGCATCGTCTTCCACAACGCCACGGTTCCCGCCATTGGCTTGCCGCTCACCGGCGAGGACGGGGCCAAGGGCGTTGCGGCCAGCACGACACTGGCAATGCTGGCCGGCACCACTGCGGGCTCTCGCTTCCTGGGAAGGAGAAGGCGTTGAGGACGGCACGCCGGCGCCGCTCTGTGAGGCGTGGGAGGGGCAGGCGACATAGGTACGACCTGCTCCTCCTTGTCCTCTTTCTGGGATCGTTCGCCATCTGCCTCGTTCCCGTCATCGAGCTGGCGCGCACGGATGCCCAGGCGCGGCAGGCCGTTTCGAGCATGTCCTGCGCAGTCGACGCCACCTTTGACGAGTCGCGCATGGATGCGCTGTCGCAGGCACAGCGCTACAACGAGGCACTCTGCGGCGCCGCGTACAACTCAGAAAGCCACCTCGGCGGTGGCAATGGCGGGAATGACGATGTGCTCCAGGTTGCCTCGCGAACTGAAGGAGAACCGCTTCTCCCCTATGACGAGCAGCTGAGGTGGCGTGACGGTGCGGGCATGTGCTGGCTCGAGATCCCGCGTCTTGAGCTGAAGGAGGTGGTGTACCACTCAACCAGCGACGAGGCGCTCTCTATGGGCGTTGGCCATGTGGAGTGGTCATCCCTGCCCATAGGCGGCCTCCCCAGCCACTGCGTATTGGCCGCGCACTCTGGCATGCAGCAGGCGCTCATGTTCGACCAGCTCGACTTGCTGAAGGAGGGAGACACCTTCACCGTCCATACCCTCGGAGACGCCTACCAGTACCGCGTCTTTGCCGTCGAGACCGTGCTTCCCGACCAAGCGCAGGACCGCTGCGCCATCGTGCCCGGCGACGACCTCTGCACGCTCATGACCTGCACGCCCTACGGCATTAACACCCATAGGCTGCTCGTGCATGGGCGCCGCTGCGCCTTCGACGCAAGCCCTGCGCCGCAGAGGATGACGCTTGAGCGCGCCGCCCACAACCGCCATATCTATCCGCTCGCCCTCCTCTGCGTGAGCAGCTGCATGCCCCTTGGGGCACGCGTCGCATCGGCGGTGCTGAGGCGCATCCGCAGCCGAAGGGTAAGCCACAAGACCTGGAGGGACTACTGATGCGTCACGGCAGCATCCGCCATCACACAAGCGATGTCTTCCTCATGCTGGGCATTGTGCTCATTGGCTGTGGCTGCGGCGTCTACCTCAGGCATGCCCTGACATCCCATGCGTACGCGCGCCTTCGGGACCAGGCCTCAGCAGAGCAGAGCGCTGCACCATCAGTCTCCCAAGATGCGTCGGAAGAGCCAGCTTGCGGCAAGGATTGGGAGCTACTCAGAAGCCAGAGTGCCGATGTGGCTGCATGGCTGAGCGTCGAGGGCACCTCCATTGACCTTCCCGTCATGCGCACATCCCTCACCGATGAGGACTTCTACCTGAGCCATGACTTTTGGGGCAGCCCATCACTTGAGGGCGTACCGTTTCTGGACGTGCGCTGCCAGCCGAACGATGTGCATCGGCTGGTATACGGGCACCACCTGAGCATGGGCGGGCAGTTCAGCGAGCTTCAGAAGGCATACCGGCAAGCGGCCTTCGATGAGATTGGGCCCTGTCATTGGTCCACGCCGGCAAACGGAGAGGAGGTGTTTGCTCCCCTCTGCGCCCAGACGGCAGACGCCTGGGCCCAAGGTATTCAGCGGTTCTCGTTTGGCGGGCAAGACGACCTGCGCGGATGGCTGGGGTCCATCGCCAACGCCTCGTCAGCACGCGCGACGCGCTGGAAGGCACTCGCCGCGTCAGCCACATCTGCCATAACCCTGGTCACCTGCACGTCCGATGGCTCGGGAGGGGCAGAACGCACGCTCGTAACCTTTGTCGCAACAAGCGCTGCGCCATGCGCGCACACGGGTACAGATGCCATACAGACCGTCAATGCGCAAAGAGCTGGTCCAGAAGGCCCTGCCGCTGGAGCTTGACCCACGCCACATAGAGCTCGGGATGTATGGGTGCACCCTCGTCAATCAGGCGCTCGACCTCTGTGCGCTCAAGCAGCACCAGCTCAACCTGCTCGCCACGATCCAATGCACGGTCTTCCACCGTGGCATCGCAGCGTGCCGCAAAGAGGTGACAGCATTCGTCGGTAGAGCCGGATGACGTGAAGGTCGTGCCTAGGGAGAAGAGCTCGCGGGCACACAGCCCCGTCTCCTCGCGCAGCTCACGTACGGCTGCATCACAAGGGTCCTCGCCCACCTCTATGACGCCTCCCGGGAGCTCCCACATGTAGGTCTCGACCGCATAGCGATACTGGCGCACGCAGGCAAGGCGTCCCTCGACAAAGGCCGCGCAGCAGGCGAACGGCTTCATGCGCGCAACCGTATAGGGCGCCGGACCGTAAGGGGTCGCAAGCTCCGCCTGCTCAATCGCGAACCTGCCAATGCGCGTGGTGTTCAGCACCTGGTAGGGATATGGCTTCAATGGCATGTCAGGGCACCTCACAAAAGTGCGCCCCGGGGGCCAAGTACCTTCCGGGGCGCACCAGCATCAAACGAACGTGTGAACAGCTTTAGCCAAGCAGCTCGGCAACGTCGAGGGCAATCATGTACTCCTCGTTGGTGGGAACCACCAGGACGCGGATCTTGCTGTCGGCAGCGGAGATCTCGCGCACCTCGTCGGAGCGGATGGCGTTCTTCTCGTCGTCAATCTTGACGCCGAGCCAAGCGAGCTTCTTGGCAACCTCGGCACGCATGGTGGCGGAATTCTCGCCGATGCCAGCCGAGAAGGCGATGGTGTCGATGCCCTCGTTGGCCTGGGCCATCTCGCACACGAGCTGGGCGGTGCGATAGGCGAACATCTCGATGGCCATGGCAGCCTTGTCGTCACCGTTGGCAGCAGCCTGCTCGATGTCGCGCGAGTCGGAGCTGATGGCCGAGACGGCAAGCAGGCCAGACTGCTTGTTCATCATGGTGTCGACCTCGTCGACGGTGTAGCCACCCACGCGCTGGAGGTAGCACACGGTGGCCGGGTCGATGGTGCCGCAGCGGGTGCCCATGATCAGGCCATCGAGCGGGGTCAGGCCCATGGTGGTGTCCATGTTCTTGCCGTCGGTGATGGCGCACAGCGACGCGCCGGAGCCAAGGTGGCAGCTCACGAGCTTGTGGAGGTCGTCACCCAGGAACTCCTTGGCGGCACGCCAGATGTAGCGATGGCTGGTGCCGTGAGCGCCATACTTGCGGATGTGCAGCTTGTCAACCACGTCGCGCGGCAGGGCGTAGCGATGGGCGCGCTCGGGGATGGCATAGTGGAAGGAGGTGTCGGCAACAACCACGTTGCCCTTGTCGGGGAACAGCTCGCGGCAGACCTCGATGGCGTCAGCCTCGGCGTAGTTGTGCAGCGGGGCAAGCGGGGCAACCTCGCGGACCCAGCCGAGCGACTCGTCGGTGACAACCTTGCTCTCGGGGAAGTACCAGCCACCCTGAACGACGCGGTGACCAATGCCGATGAAGTCCTTGCCCGTGGCGTTGATGATGTCGATGACGTACTGCATGGCGGTCTTGTGGTCGGGCAGAGGGGCCTCGATCTTCTGCTTGCCCTCGACGGCAATGGACTCATAGCCGACAAACGAGCCGTCGATGCCGATGCGCTCGCAGTTGCCCTTGGCGTAAACCTCACGCGTGTCGACGTCGAGCAGCTGGAACTTCAGCGAAGAGCTGCCGGCATTGATGACCAGTACATTCATGTTCGTCCTCCGATGGTAAGGCGAGTGGCAGATACAGCAATCCTTATATTACGTCCGCTAGCCCGCAGCTATAGGCAGAATTCAAGGGCATAACGGTATCCCCGCAATGAGACCGCTCTTTCGGCCTGTATGCGTGCAGCGAGCAATGTCTCAGTGCGGCTTTGCGGCCTCGCCCCTACTTTGCAAGCAGGTCCTCGCCCAGGAAGCGGCCACCCAGCACATGCAGGTGCAGGTGCTTGACCACCTGGTCGGCATCGGGACCAGCGTTGGTTATGACGCGGAAGCCCGTCTCGCTAATGCCCTCGGACTTGGTGACCTCGTCGATGGCATGGGCCATTGCGGCGAGGGTCTGGGCGTCGACCCCATCGACGATGGTCTCGTGGTGCTTCTTGGGAACAACGAGCACGTGGGTGGGTGCCGCCGGGTTCATGTCGCGAAACGCACAGACCAGATCGTCCTCGTAGACGTAGTCGGACTCGATGATGTGGTTGGCAATCTTGCAGAAGATGCAGTCGTCCATGCTGGTTCCTTCCTTGTGGGCAATACCTGCTACTCGTTGATGTAGGCCACAGACGGTGCCGAGACCGTGTCGACCGACACGGCGGGAGCCTCCGTCTGGTCGACGAGCTCCTGCACCTTCTGCTCGGCATGGGCCAGACGCTCGCGCAGGCTTGCAAGCAGGGCGACTCCCCTGCCGTACTTCTCCAGTGACTCCTCGAGCTCGAGGTCGCCCCGCTCCAGCGCGCGCACGATCTTCTCCAGCTCGATGGAGGCATCCTTGAAGGTCATGTCCTCGATGTTGCGCATCTCTTCGGTTGCCATAGCCTGTCCTTTCGTCATCGTGCGTCCGCGGACGCACCGAGTTTCTCTTCGCTTCGCACTTCCGTAACCTGCGCCGCAATGCTTCCCGAGCCAAGCAGCACCGATATGCGCTCGCCCTCCCGCACTGCCTCGGCGCTGCCAATGACATGGCCTTCTTCGTCGCGGGCGATGGCGTACCCGCGCGCAAGGACCTTGAGTGGCGAGAGTGCCTCGAGCTGTGCCGCGCACCGCCCGATCGTCTCGCGCTGGCTGCGCAGAAGACGGGGGCCGAGCGCACGCAAGCGCTGCTCCAACGCCTGCGTACTTGCATCGGTGCGTTCCAGCAGGCGCGGGAGCGCCTCGCTCATGCGCTTCGAAGCCGTATCGAGCACCTCGCGCCGGGCGACAAGCGGTGCCCATGGATCTTGCAGGCAGCGGTGGGCGGCAAGCGCATCAACTTGCGCCTCAAAGCGCGACAGCATGCGCGGCGCGGCGTCGTGCAGGCGCTGCGCGGTCAGCTCAAGCTGCATCTGCCTATCGTCGAGCATGGACAGCGGAGCGCTCAGGGGGCGCCTCGACGCCAACGCCTCGACGGAGGCGCTGGCAGCGTCGAGGCGCGCACGCATGCCCTGGCGCGCACGCAGCTCGTATGCCTCGATCGTCTGGCGGCGCGCCTGCAGGGTCACGCCCATGGCGTGGGCAAGCCGCCGCTCGCGATCGTGGAAACTGCGTTGAATCTCGTCGAAGGCGGGAGCCACCGACTCAGCCGCCGCCGTGGGCGTAGAGCACCGGCGGTCGGCCACCATGTCGCAGATTGAGGTGTCTGGCTCGTGCCCGATGCCGGTCACCACCGGTATGGGGCATGCGGCAACGGCCCGCGCAAGCTGCTCATCGTTGAAGGTCATGAGGTCTTCGTAGGAGCCGCCGCCGCGCACGAGCAGGATGGCCTCGGGACGAGCCGCAACGGCGCGGTTGAGGGCAGCAATGATCTGGGCAGGGGCGCCCTCCCCCTGCACGGCGCAGCCCGAAACCAGAATCTCCACCAGGGGGTTCCTGCGGGCCAGGGTGCGCTTGACGTCGTCGATGACGCTGCCCGTGGGCGAGGTCACCACTGCCACCCGCGTGCAGAAAGCCGGTATGCTACGCTTGCGCGCGGGATCCATGAGGCCTTCTGCCTGCAGGCGCTTTGCAAGGGCGGCCACCTGCTGACGAAGCAGGCCCTCCCCCGACACCTCAAGCGACTTGGCAACAAACGAAAGCCGTCCCGTGGGCGCGTAGATCTGGAAGCGCCCGGCCATGAGCACCTGAAGGCCGTCGCGCAGCTCGACGCCACTGGCACGGTAGATGCCCTTCCACACGATGGCGTCCATCGCCGCGGAGTCGTCCTTGAGCTGGAAGTAGCAGTGCCCCGTACGCGCCGGGCCCCTAAAGCCCGACACCTCGCCGCTCACCAGCAGCGTGGGCATATTCTCGAGCGACGCCTTGGCAAAGCCAACGGCGTCGCTCACCGAAATCGCTTGACGGGCAAGGCTCTCGCTAGTCACGGTCGGAGCCCCTCACGCGTCCGGCGTAGTAGAGCAGCTGCAGCACCGAGGTGAGCGCGGCGGCCACATAGGTGAGCGCGGCAGCCGTGAGCACCTCCTTGGCACCCGCCTGGTCAATCTCGCTGACCGTGCCCAGGTAGTTAACCGCACGACGGGAGGCGTCAATCTCGACGGGAAGGGTCACCAGGTGGAAGACCACCGACACCGCAAAGAACGCCACAGCCACGCGCATGAGGTTGAGCATCTGGAAGGCCCAGCCCGCCATGAAGAGCAAACCCCAGGTCTGCGAGGTAAAACTCACCGCCGGCACCAGTGCGGCGCGAATGCGCATCATGGTGTAGCCGGTTGCGTTCTGCACGGCGTGCCCTGCCTCGTGGCAGGCCACCGCAACAGATGCGACCGAGCCCCTCCCGTAGTTCTCGCTCGAGAGATGCAGCATGTTGTCGCTGGGATCGTAGTGGTCGGTAAGGTGACCGCTCACCTGTGTGATTCCCACGGAGCTGGCTCCCATGGTGTTGAGCATGCGGCGTGCCACGTCGGCACCCGTGCCCTGCAGCTGCGTCGGTACCTGCGACCACTTGCGGTAGGCCGAGTTTATGTAGCCTTGCGTCACCAGACCCAAAATCAGCGAGACGATGGCGATCACGAGGTAGGGCAGGTCGTAGCCGTAGCCATAGCCATACATTAAGGACCTCCTTGTAACATCAGCGCGGCACAGGCCGCGCTTGCAGATGTCTTACTTTATACCCATCCCGCGACACGAATGACGCGAGATGGGGTGGGAGTCCACAGACGCATCTTAGGGAAGCAGCGATCAATTCATTTCGGCGTATCGCGCCCCAGGAACAGAGACGACAATATGCCAAGCCCTCGAAATACGCCCTAGAGCACCTCGACGCGCCCGTCCTTGACGGTAAGTCCTATCTCGCCGCTCAGCAGGCGGCTGAGCCGAGAGCCGGCCAGCTCGTAGCGCCAACCGCTCGAGAGACGGCATCCCTCGCGGCCCGCGGCCAGGTCGACGAGGTCTTCGCGGGTGGCAATGAGCTGCGGCGCGATGCCCGAGCGCTCAGATATGATGCGCAGCAGCGCATACATGAGGTCGATGGCACCCTCGGCCTCGGCCGAAGTGCGCTCGCGGCGCTTGGTGGCAGGAAGGTCGGTGGGGCCAATGGCCAGACCCTTGCGCACCGCACGCAGCAGGCCTTCCGCCTCAGCCTCCGATATCTGCTCGGTGCCCCTGATGCGGCGCAGCCGGTCCATGGTTTTGGGGCTGCGCTTGGACACCTCCACCAGAATCTCGTCGGACACGAGCCACTTGCGCGGGATGTTGCGCTCGGCGGCACGGCGCTCGCGCCAGGCGCAGACCTCGCGGGCAACGGCCAGCTGGCGTCTGGTCAGCGAAGACGAGCGCTTGAGGTGGAGATAGGCCTGCTCGGGAATGCGCTCGAAGTGGGAGCGGTCGGCAAGCTCGTCCATCTCGGGCCTCAGCCACCCAAGGCGGTCCTTGGCCACAAGCTGCGTCATCATGGCGTCGTAGATGCCAGGGAGGTAGCGCACGTCATCTTCCGCATACGCAAGCTGCTCCTCGTCGAGCGGGCGACGCGACCAGTCGGTCAGCGAGTCTGCCTTGGGCAGGCGCACGCCGGTGTAATGCTCCACGAGCACGCCATAACCAACCTGCTGGCGCAGCCCCAAGAAGGCGGCCGCCAGCTGCGTGTCGAAGACCGGTGCCGCAACCACACCCAAAGAGTAGAAGATCACCTCAAGATCTTGCGTGCACGCATGGAAGATCTTGGTGATGCGCTGGTCGGTCAGAAGGTTGCACAGGGGTGTCAGGTCGTCTATGGCCAACGGATCGACGCAGGCAGATTCGTCATGGGTGGCAATCTGGATGAGGCAGAGCTTGGGAAAGTAGGTCTTTTCGCGCAAGAACTCGGTGTCAACCGCAAGGATCCTCGATGATGCCGCACGATCGCAGAACGCAGCAAGGTCTTCGTATTTGGAAATGTACACGCGCAAGTCTCCTGTGGGGAAGATTGGGTACCATCTCTGATGGTGCTCGGTAACATGGGACGTCACCATAATACCCAACACCGGCAGCATACGCACGAAGCGACAGGGGGAGCCTTGAGAAGCCTCATCATCCACAACTTAGGCTCGGGATTTGGGTCGGCAGAGATCTTCGAATTCGAGCGAGAGCTCATCGGCATGGGCGACGAGTGCGTCATGCGCTCGCTCTCGCGCAAGACCCCCGCCGCAGACCTCCTCACCGACGCCGAGGAATTCGACCTTGTGGTGGTTTCGGGCGGAGACGGCACCGTTACCAACGCCCTCTATGCCCTGCGCAACCGCGACGTCATGACCTGCGTCTTTCCCTCGGGCACGGCAAACCTGCTCTTTGCCAACCTGGGCAACGCGCCCGAGCCGGCAGCCATCGCCAACGCCTGCCGCAAGCACATGACGCGCGAGCTCGACCTCGGCGAGATCTGCTGGACAGACGGCGAGGGCAACGAGCAGCGGAAGGGCTTCGGCATCATGTCGGGCATTGGCTTCGACGCCCAGCTCATGCAGTCCGCGTCCGTCAACAAGCAGACTCTTGGAGAGGCGGCCTACTTCGCCGCCGTCCTCGACAACCTCAAGCCCACCGTCAGCACCTTCACCATCACGGTCGACGGGAAGACCTACGAGCGGAAGGGCATCTCGTGCATCGTCGCCAACACCGCCATGATGCAGGGAGACATCAACATCATCCCCGGGTGCACCATGGATGACGGGATGCTTGACGTCATGGTCTTGGCCACGACCGATGCGGTCCACCTGCTCATTCCCATCATCGCCGGCATCTTCGACCCGATGGGGCAGGTCATCGGCCGGCCGCGCATCGAGCATTTCAAGGGTTCGAGCATTCGCGTGGAGTCTTCCGTGCCGCTGCCCATACAAACCGACGGCGACCCCGTGGGCGATGTGGTCAGCTCCTACGAGGCAACGTGCCTGCCGGCAAGCAACCTCATCGTGGTGGACAACCACAGCCCCTACGCGCGCTAGCGCCTAAGGCGCAGGTCCAGGCCGGCACGCGCCAGCTTCCTACAGCAGCGACGCCAGAGCGTAGACGCCCATCCCCACGACGGCGCACCAGATGAGCGAGCCGGTCTTTCGCGCCACCAGCAAAACGATGCCCGCAGACACCAGGGGCACCAGCACCCCGCGCGGGCCCTGGCCCCATGTGTCGGGCTGAATGAGGTCGTTTGCCACGAGTGCCGTGAATGCCGCCACGGGAATGGAGCCAACCGTGCGCTCGACGCGGGGCGGCAGCACCCTGCCCTGCAGCATCACGAGGGGGATGCACCGGCACGCGAGCATCACGGCAAGAAGGGCAGCCCACATCAACATGATCTGTGCGGTGCTCATCATCGCTGCTCCTCCCCCAGAAGCGCGTCCAGCGCCACGCCTGCCAGCACACCCGCGACGGCACCCAGAAAGATCGATGACCCGCCAAGCACCATGAGCTTGCAGGCCAGCACGCTGGCGGCAGTGACCAGCGCAACGCGCACGGCCGAGGGCGTCCAGCTCTGACCCGCGAGCAGGCAGATGAAGACCGAGGTCATCCCAAAGGACATGATGTCGACGGGCAACGAGATGACCGAGCCGACCGCAGCGCCAATGAGGTTGGCAGTTGCCCACGAGAGCATGCAGGCCACATTCACCACGGTTGCCTTGTCAACATTCCATCCGTCGCGCGCGGCAAAGCGGCTGAAGTTGATTCCAAAGGTCTCGTCGGTCACCAAGGCGCCAAACCTCAGCACCTTGGGCGTCGGGACGCACTCCATATAGGGCGAGAGCGCCGTGGAGTACAAGAGCTGGCGGGCGGTCACAAGCGAGATGCTCAAGATCATGGTCACTAGAGGCGTGCCGGCAAGCCAGAGGTTCGACACCATGAACTGGCCTGCCCCCGAGTAATACGTGGCCGAGAACAGGAAGGCCATCAGCGGCGAGAATCCAATCTGGGCCTCCATCACGCCACAGGGAATGCCAATGGACACATAGGCGACCATCACCGGCAAGGCCAAGGCAACACACGAGGCGATGTCATCACGCGAGAGCATGCGGCGTGTCCAATCGTTCGGCAGTCTCCATCAGGGCGAGCGCGAAAAAACGAGCATACATCTTAGGTGGTATCTCCCAAATTGCCAACAGATTGTCCAAAGAAGTCGGATATTGTTACACGAGGCCTATCCATGGGCCAGAGCCCGGCACCCCTCTACCCTGCGAGGATCCATGTACTCTTTCGAAAGCAAGGTGCGCTACAGCGAGTGCGACGAGAACGGCAACCTGTCGCTGCTCTCCCTCATCAACTACCTGCAGGACACCACCACGTTCCATTCCGAAAGCATCGACCGCGGCGTCTCCTACATGCGCGAGCGCGGCATCGCATGGCTCATTGCCGCCTGGCAGATAGAGATAGAGCGGCTTCCGCGCTTTTGTGACGACATTTGTGTGAGCACCTGGTGCCACTCGATGGCGCGCACCCTTGCCACGCGCAACTTCGAGATTCGCGACGCCGCAGGCAACCAGCTCGTACGCGCCGATTCGCTCTGGTTTGTGTATGACTTCGCCACGGGAAGGCCGATTCGCATCCCCGATGACCAGCTGGTCTACCTCAGCGACGAGGCGCCGCTCGACATGCCGCCAACCCAACGCCGCCTGCCCATTGAGGGCGCGGGCGTGGAGGCTCCCAGCATTACCGTGGGAGAGCTGCACCTTGACACCAACCGGCATGTGAACAACGCCCAGTACCTGGGCATGGCCGTCAACGCGCTTGCCGCGCTCTATGGCCACCACGCCGCCGACCAGGCGTCTTCCATCGCCCGCATCTGCATCCAGTACAAGCGTCAGGCGCTCCTTGGCGACGTCATCGTCCCCCACGTGCACGTCGAGGGCAGCACCTGCACCGTCAACCTCACCGACGAGGACGGCAGCACCTTCGCCGTCGTGCGCATCGAGCAGCGTGCCTAGAACCCAAGCGCGAGGTTCCTATACGTCGCAAAGTCGAAGGCGACCCCCGCGTTGGTGACACCGCCCTCCTCCACTTCCTCAAGCTCCCAGTCGGGGTCGGCGTCGAGGTTGGGGAAATAGGCGTCGGCAGGCACGCTCGTCCTGTTGCGCGTCACATAGCAGCGCTCGCAGCGCGGAAGCAGGGAGCGATAGAGGCGCTCGCCGCCAATAAGCCACACCCCGCGCCCCTCCTCGTCGGGAGCCACCAGCTCCAAGGCCGCGTCAAGCGAGTGGGCGCACTCGATGCCCGGATGGTCGCTCCCGTAGGAGGGCTGACGGGTCACCACCACGTTGCGGCGCCCCTTGAGCGGGCCATTGGGGAAGCTCTCGAACGTCGTACGTCCCATGAGCACCGTCGCACCCGTGGTGAGCGCAACGAAGCGCCGCATGTCGTCGCGGTTGGGCACGATGAGGTGCCCCTCGTTGCCGATGGCCCAATCGGAAGTTACCGATACGATTGCGTTCAAAGCATCCGCTCCCCTCAGATGGATGTGACGTAGTTAGACCGCAATGGGAATGTTCTTCACCTGCGGCCCCGTCTCATAGCCCTCGACGATCAGGTCGTCGGTGGTGAAGGAGTAGAAGTCGGCCACCGCGGGGTTGAGGCTCACGCGCGGCGCTGCGTGGCGCTCCCTGCCCATGAGCTCACGCACGATGTCCACGTGCCGGTCGTAGATGTGCGCGTCGGCAATCATGTGGACCAGCTCGCCGGCAACCATGCCCGAAGCCTGGGCCACCATCATCAACAGGATCGCATACTGGCACACGTTCCAGTTGTTGGCGGCCAGCACGTCTTGGCTGCGCTGGTTGAGCACCATGTTGAGCGTGAGGCGCCCGTCGGCGCGACGGTCGTCGGTGACGTTGTAGGTGCAGCTGTACGCACAAGGGTACAGGTGCATCTCGTGCAGGTCGTCGAAGGCGTAGGTGTTGGTCATGATGCGCCTCGAGAAGGGCGTGTTCGCCAGGTCGAAGAGCACGCGGTCCATCTGGTCGAACTCGCCTTCGGGGTATACGCTCACGCGGCCGATCTGGTAGCCATAGGCCTTTCCAATGGAGCCGGTCTCATCGGCCCACTCGTCCCAGATGTGCGGCTTCAGGTCGTGAATGTTGTTGGACTTGCGCTGGTAGATCCACAGGATCTCGTCCATGCAGCTCTTGAGTGCCGTGCGGCGCAGGGTGAGGGCAGGAAACTCCTCACGCAGGTCGTAGCGGTTGCAGACGCCGAAGCGCTTGATGGTGTAGGCGGGCGTGCCATCCTCCCAGCGGGGACGCACCTTCTGCCCCTCGGTGGTGGTGCCGTTCTCGATGATGTCCTGGCACATGGCCACAAACAGGTCGTCTGCCTTGCTCATTGCAACTCCTCACCATCTTGCAGCGCGCACGGCGCATCGTTCGTTCGTCTTCCTCCAAGGACCGTCCCCGTTGCACATGGCTAGCGGTTCGCGGAATGCTGGAGGGCATCCTTGAACTCGTTGGCGGCATTCAGCGATGCCTGGGCCACGGCGTCATCGGTCTTTGCAACCTCGCCATAGCTCACCTCGTCGGCCTTCTGGAACAACTCTATCTGGGCGGCAATTGCCTGCCAACGTGCAATTGCCGCGCTCTTGCCCCGCTCAAGGCCTCCGGAGACCTCTGCCGCGTTGTTTCCCTCTATTGCGGGCAGTGCAACGGCGCGCAGCGACTCCTCGGTCTCCTTGGCCAGCGTCGCAGCCTTCTCAAGTGCCTCGCCCTGATCCTTGTCGTTCCAGGCCACACCGTGCAGCAGGTTGGCCAGCTCGGTCGAGGCATCGCGGTCGATGAGGACCATCTCGCGAATGGTGGTGCGCACCGTACCCTCGGCATTTGCATAGTCGGAGGCATAGAGCAGCGAGTCTATGGTGTCACGCGTGGCACTCAGCTCGGCGCCCATGACATCCTTGACCTCAACCATCTCGGACTCTCCGCCCTGCGGCCCCTGCTCGTCGACTACCTCATCCTCCCAGCCCCACGGGCCGTAGTCGTAGTCCTCATAGTTCTCATAGCCATCGGGATACTCGTCGAAATAGACGTCATCCTCATACGGTGCACTCCCGTTGGAGCCAAGCTCCTCGTGAAAGGCCAGGCCAACGAGCCGCATGCACCCGGACGCGCACGCCCCAAGCGTCAGGCACACCACAACCACGACGGCTGCGATGAGATAGGCACCATTGCCAGACTTTGCATTGTCGGGCGAAGTGGTGCCCGATGCCGTCTCTATCGAGCGCTTCTCGCGCGCGTCGGTCTCGTTATTGTCCAGAGCCATCAAAGCCCTCCTCACGCCTCATGCCTCGTTGCCATGATACCCTTCGGGACCACGGCCACATGCTGCCTGCGGCATCCTCACAGCCCGCCTACAGGTGCGTTGATGCGAATATCTGGTCCCAGTAGCGGCCAAGCACCTCCACGACCCTGCGGTCTTGCGGCTGCCAGGTGAGATCTGCCAGCTCGTCGCGCCCGACCCATACGCCCTCGGCGCTCTCGTTCAGTGCTCCCTCGCCGCCAGGCACCGGGAAGCAGACGTAGCACTCGAGGCTCGCTTGGGAGGCGTCGTCGGCTGGTTCCACCGTGTCAAGCAGCCACATGGTGGAAAGACGTGCGCCAAAGCGCTCGCGTGCCAGACGTCGCAGGGCCTCCACGGCGGACTCCCCTACCTCCGCACGGGCAGCTGGAAACTCCCAGCTCGTCGCATCTTGGCCCTGCGTGCAGCGGGCCGCAAACACGCGCTCGTCCCTTACGATGATGGCCACCACGGCTGCAACGGCTTGCATGACTCCTCCTCGTGCTTGGCAACAGGTTTCATTCTACCGTTGACCATGCGCGACGGCAGCAGAGTTTGAGTATCCTGTTGTTCTCCTGACGTTACTCAGGGGCATCGCCAGACCTAGGTGCGTTTATCCGGCACCACCCCTGGTTTAGCGTCAGCACTACCCTGTCGTGCGGCAGATGGTTTCAAAGAATTGAAAAAGTTATTTGTTTGTGCACTAACATTTTGTGTCATAATGGTAGTGCATCAGACACTTGAAGGAGCATAGACATGGATATGAGCCGTGATCAGCAAATCGTGCGCGTCAGTTACGTGGGCATTGGAGGCAACGTCGTTCTGGCAGCTCTGAAGGCCGCCATCGGTGTGTTCACCGGCTCCATTGCCATCGCGCTTGACGCCGTCAACAACCTTTCGGACGCCCTCTCCTCGCTCATCACCATCATTGGCACGAAGCTGGCGTCTCGCCCAGCCGACCGCAAGCACCCCTTCGGCTATGGCCGCGTGGAGTACCTCTCCGCCATCATCATCTCGGCCATCGTCCTCACGGCTGGCCTCACCTCGCTGCGCGAGTCGGTTGCGGCCATCATTCACCCCACAGAGCCCTCCTATGACATTGTGTCGCTCGTCATCCTTGTCATTGCGGTTGCCGTGAAGGTGGCCCTGGGACGCTACTTCATCGCTGCGGGCAAGCGCCTCTCCTCCGATTCGCTGATTGCCTCGGGCACTGACGCCACCATGGACGCCGTCATTTCCACGACAACGGTCATCGCCGCCATCCTGTACCTCACCTTGGGCATCAAGATAGAGGCCTGGCTGGGCGCCGTCATCTCCGTCGTCATCATCAAGAGCGGCATCGAGATGCTCACCGAGACGCTTTCGAAGGTCCTCGGGGAGCGTGCCGACTCCGAGCTTTCACGTGCCATCAAGCAGACCGTCGAGTCGGTGGATGGTGTGGAGGGCGCCTACGACCTGTTCCTGTATGACTACGGTCCCGAACGCATCCAAGGTTCGGTGCACATTGGCGTCAGCGATGCCATGACCGCAGCTCAGATTGACAGCATCACCAAGAAGATCCAGGAGAAGGTGCTGCGCGAGCACGGCGTCATCCTGGTGGCCGTGGGCATCTATGCCACCAACGACTCGGACTCGCTGGCAGGCCAGATGCGTGCCACCATCGCGGGCATCGTGTGGTCGCACGAGCACATCCGCGAGATGCACGGATTCTACGTGGACCAGAAGACCAAGACGGTGCGCTTTGACGTGGTCATTGGCTTTGAGGACCCAAACCGCGCAGCCACGCGCGACGCCATCCAGAAGGAATGCGAGCAGGCCTTCCCCGGCTACACGTTCATGATCTTCCTCGACTCCGACGTGTCTGACTAGGGGCGCAACCGTCCCGCACGAGGGCCATTTCGAAAGGGCGAGGTGGAGCGGAAAACTCCCCGGCACTTAAGTGCTCCCGCATGCGATTGCGGACTCGTATCCGCACCCATGGAGCACTTAAGTGCCGGGGAGTTTTCCGCTCCAGCACCCGTACTGGGCTCGCTTGACTCATGTTTGGGCACAACAGAAAGGCGCCCCTGGCTGGTCAGGAGCGCCTCATTTCAGTCTGTCGTATCTCTTAGAGCTGGATACCGCCATACATTGCGGAGACGACCTCGTTGACCGACTGCTCATCGAGCTTCCACTCGCCGTTCACCTTGGTGAGCTTGAGGGTGGCATCGGTGGTGACCAGGTCTTCGGAGGCATCAAGCTTCTCGTAGATCTTCGCGAACAGGCCCTTGGCAACCTCGAGCTGGGGATTGTCGCTGTTCTGGATTGCGGTGTAGTCAAGGTTGGCCATGTACTCTTCCTGTGCGGCCTGCATCGCCTTGCCCAGGTCGGCATTGGTCAGCGAGAGGCTTGCCGTGGCGCCGTCCTTCTCGACCTTCACCTCGTTGATCTTGTAGTCAAAGTGCGAGAAGCAATGGCCCAGGAACTCGTAGATGTCAACGCCATACTGCTCGAGCTCGTCGAGGTTGACGTCCGACGCGTCGACAAACTGCTTCAGATTCTCCTTGGTGGGATTCTTGAAGGCATCCATGACCTGGGAGACTGCCGAGCGGATCTGCTCCTCGTCATTGCTCTTCCCGCAGCCGGCAAGGCCGATTACCAGTCCGAAGGCTAACACGCAACCCAACATGGTCGTCAAAATGCGTAGCAGGCCAGTGCGCTTGTTCATGATTGCTCCTTTGTCGTGCGCTTCCCCACAAAGCCCACCATATCAGAAACCTGAAAACCTTATCCTGTGCCCGACCGCTAGTGGGCGGGGCAGTCTGGCAAGGGGCGCAAATCGGCCACGCGAGCGGCGGGACCCTCTAGGCTCTTGGCGAGAGCTCCTCCTCGAGGCGCATGACTTGGCTGCGGGCATCCTCGGCCGTGCAGCAGAGCTTGTGCCAGCCCCCATCGCGGGCGTCCTGCCAGCTCACACAGGGGCCAAAGCCATGCTGCAGGGTGCGGGCTGCCACCTCGAACGAGGCGTCGCCCTTCAAGCCCGGATAGGCAACCTGCCTCACGCTTGGGTGGCAGCGCAGATAAGAGGCCACCACCTGTGCCGCATCGCTTCTGCGGCGCCATGCCTCATCCATCTGAGCCAAGCGCTCCACGTGCGCGGCAAGACGCTCCTCGCTTGGGGCGTCCATGCCGTCAAGGCGCTCACGCAAGCCGGGAAGTACGCGCTCGGCGTCTGCGCTCAGCGCCACCAGGCATGCGTCACCTAGGGCAATGAGCTCCACGTGCGCCCCGAGGCGAACGCCCGCACACCCCTCTACCCCAATTGCGCTGCCATCGACGACAAGCGGCCGCACCTCCGCACGCGCCTCTGCCGCCAGCGCGCGGATGTCCCGGCATGCCACCGGATTGCCAACGAGGGGCTCAACCAGCTCAAGTGCGGGGTTCAGGGCTTGAAGCTCTGCAAGCATCGCGGCAAAGCAACGCTCTGGGAGCCAAGCCTTGCTGGCTCCCAGAGCGCGTGCGATGCTGCCATATGTCTGCGTGCATCCACTCATCGAACGGTGCCGTCAAGCGCTGCCTACTCGGCGCTGGCTTCCTCGGCGGGTGCCTCCTCGCCCTCGGTCTCCACGACCTCAGGCTCAACCGGCGCCTCAGCGGCGGGAGTGGGCTCCTCAACCTCGGGCTCCTCCACAACCTCGGCAGTGTCTGCCGCCGCGTCCTCGTGCACCTCAGGCTTGACCTCAACCTCAAGGGCCTTCTCGACGGCCTCGCCAATCACGCCGTCGCCGTCAAGGTCGGTCTTGGTCTGCTTCTCGATGAAGTCAAAGGCCTTGTCGAGCATGCCGGCTGCCCAGTCCACGGCACGCTCGGCATGGGGCTTTGCTTTGTCGGCAAAATCGCTCGCGGCGCTCACAGCCTGGTCTACATAGGGCTTGGACTTGTCCATGAAGTCGCTTGCCGCATCCAATGCCTGGTCTGCGAAGGAGCCGGCCTTCTTCATGGCGTCATCCACGATGGGCTGAGCCTGCTGCGCGATGCCGTCGGCGGCATCCTGCGCCTGCTCGACGATGGGGGCCACGCGCTTGGCCGCCTCGTCAACATAGGGCTTTGCCTTGTCGGCGATGGGGCTCACGGCCGCGGCAGCCTGGTCGACGTAGGGCTTTGCCTTGGCATGCAGGTCCTCTGCCGTGTCGATTGCCTGGTCAACAAAGTCGTTAGCGCGGTTCTTCAGGTTGTCAACGTCAATTGCCATTGCGATAACCTCCATAGGTTGGTTCACGAGTTAATGACGATACTCTCATTGTCCCCGTTTTGTCTCACGCCTAACAGGCAAATATGCGCCGAGTACAATGCCTAATCCGCAGACGGACTCCCACCACAAGAGAAGGGCCCGCAGGCGCATGCCCACGGGCCCTCGTTCAGTGCTTACGCGCGTGAATGCCTAGCCGCGGCGCTCGGCAATCTCCTCGGTGATGGAGGCGACGAACTCCTCCAGCGTGCTGGGATGGGTCTCGTTGGAGCGGTCGCGGACGCTGATGTTGCCCGCCTCCTTCTCCTTCTCGCCCAGGATCAGCATGTATGGGACGCGGTCGATGCCACGGGCCTCGCGGATCTTGTAGCCGATCTTCTCGTCGCGCTCGTCCACCTTTACGCGGACACCCGCGGCGCGCAGCTTGGCGCCCACCTCGAGGGCGTACTCGCGCGTCTTCTCGGAGACAGGCAGCACCTTGACCTGGCAGGGGGCGAGCCAGGTGGGGAACTTGCCCGCGTACTGCTCGGTCAGCATGCCAATGAAGCGCTCGAAGCTG
>CACXFC010000090.1 GCA_902766835.1 uncultured Coriobacteriaceae bacterium
CATCTGGTCGATGAAGGCGCCCGTACCGCCGGCGCAGGTGCCGTTCATGCGCTGCTCGATGCCCTGGTCGAAGTAGATGATCTTGGCATCCTCGCCGCCCAGCTCGATGGCACAGTCGGTGTTGGGGATGAGCGTCTCGACGGCGCGCTTCGAGGCAATGACCTCCTGCACGAACTCGAGGTCGAGCCACGTGGCCAGCAGCATGCCACCCGAGCCGGTGATGGACACCCGCATGGGAACGGCGCCAATGGCCCGGCGCGCCTTGATGAACAGGTCGCGGGCCGTCGCGCGCACGTCGGTGTGGTGGCGCTCATAGTTTGCATAGACCAGGTGGTCGTTGTCATCGATGACGGCAAGCTTCACCGTGGTGGAACCCACGTCGATGCCCAGGCGCAAGTGCGCATGGCTCAGATCGATGGGGCTGCGAGGAAGCAGCTCGGCTCCCTGCTCCTTCAACTGGATGGGCTGGCGTGCATCTGCCTGCGCACGGTTGCTTGCATCGTATCTAGCGGACATCTTCACACTCCTTATGCAGCGCAAGGGCCTGTGCTGCCAACGAGGGAATATCAAAGTCAATGGGGCGTCCGTACAGGTCGCCCGGGCGGACGAACATAAGCGCCGTCATGAGGCGCGACATGATCTCGGGAGATTCCGTCATCCCCGTTGTGAGCCAGCGCACCAAAACGCCCACCTCTGCCGAGATGACGAACGTGAGGTAATAGTCGAACACGTCGCGGGCCAGCGGGTAGAAGCCATGGAGCGCGCGCGCCATGACCACCTTGCGCACCATGTTCTTGATCTTCTCGACGAAGGCGGGGTCTCCACCCTCTCCCAGAAGCGGCACGAGGTGACGGCCCTCCTCCTGGAAGTACGTGAGGATCTCGATGGATCGCGGGCAGGGCTCGAAGCGGTGGATGGCCTCCTCCAGCTCGGGAAGGGTCACCTCCGCTATCTCCTTCGACAGCTTGCACAGATCGCAGAGGGCTTCCTCCTCGACGCATTCCACAAGGTCGGGGATGTCGCGATAGTGCGAGTAGAACGTCCGCCTCGTGATGCCGGCGCGGTCGGCAACAGCGGTGACCGTCACCTTCGTGAGGTCGCCCGTTGCCACAATCTCTTCCGCCAGCGCATCGCGCAAGGCCTTGCGGGTACGCACCGTGCGCCGGTCGAGGCGTTGGTTGCTAGGCGTTTGCTCCATAGTGTTCCTTCTCACTGTGTGCATTACTTCACAACATGAGTATTTTTACACAAAGTGAGAAGAAAGATGGCAGCCACCCTGATTGACATAGGGCCGTCATATATAAAATCTGCCCCGAACGGCTTGCTGGAACGCTTGCGAGGAAACTAAGGGACACGCCCTTTTTTGCCCCGCGGGGCAAAAAAGGGCGTGTCCCTTAGTTTCCGTGTCGCCTACCGCTTTGTGTGCCTTGGGGTCGGTTCTCGCGGCGGAGTGTGTCAGGGAGACGGCCCCAGGCCACGCTACCAGACGCAGCTGATGGCCTCGCCTTCGTCGATGTTCAGAGGCGCGGCATAGAAGGCCGCAAGGGCCCGCATCAGATACCCCGTGTCCTTGATACCCGCGGTCTCGTAGCTCGAATGCATCGCCAGCTGTGCGAGCCCCACGTCGACGGCATGCACGCTCACCTGGGTGTTCGAGAGGTTGCCCAGCGTGGAGCCCCCGCGCGAATCGCTGCGGTTTGCAAAGGTCTGCACGGGAACCCCAGCCTCCTGGCAAAGCGCTGTGAATACCGCACGCCCCAGCGCGTCGGTGGTGTAGGTCCCACTCGCCGCCTCCTTGATCACCACTCCCCCGTTCATCCGCGCGCGGTTCTGCGCGTCGAACAGCTCGGGATGGTTGGGATGTACGGCATGCGCGTTGTCGCAGCTCACCAAGAACGAGCGGGCAATCGCGCGGAGATGCTCCTCGTCGGTGCGCCCCAGGGCGGCACTTACGCGCTGCAGTGCCTCGCGCAGGAAGGTGGAAAGGGCGCCCTGCCTGCTACGCGAGCCGACCTCCTCGTTGTCGAAACAGCCAAACACCGTGATACTGGCGTTATTTACCGCCTCCACAAAGGCCTTCAGCACGGCGAAGACGCATTGCAGGTCGTCCAGCTTGGGCGATGAGACGAACTCTTCCTTCCAGCCCCACACCTGCGGCGCGGTGAGGTTCACCAGATACAGGTCGCGGCCCAGCACGCATTCGGGTGCAACGCCGGCCATCTGGGCCACCAGCTGCTCAAACGACCCTGCCGTAAGCTCGCCCGCCGAGAACAGGGGGCACAGGTCCACCTGATGGTTGTAGGCAAAGCCCTTGTTTGCCTCGCGGTTCTGGTGGATGGCGACGTTTGGTATCAGCGCCACCGGACCGCCGCTCGCAACCAGGCGGGACTCAAGACGATGGTCGTCCGTGCGCACCACAACGCGGCCGGCAATTCCCAGCGGGCGATCGAACCACATGGCATCAAGCATTCCGCCATAGCCCTCGACGTTCAGGCGCAGCGTATCGGCTGGTCCCTCAAGCTCGGCCACCTGCTTGACCTTGAAGGTCGGCGAGTCCGAGTGCGCGGCCGCCATCTGGAACGGCGCGTCTGGCGCGAGGTTGCTTCCCACCTTGAACGCAATGAGGCTCGAGCCGTTGCGCACCACATAGTAGCTTCCGCCACGCTCAAGCTCCCAGGCGTTCCCCTCGGCGAGCCGGGTAAAGCCCGCCTCGTCAAGGCGGCGAGAGATGCTTGCCACCGTATGGAACATGCTGGGACTCTGCGCAATGAAGTCACAGAGCTCGCGCGACAGCTCGACGTCGGTCATCTTGCATTCCTTTCTTGGGCCAGGGGCTTAGCGCATGCGCCCGAACTTGGGGCGCAGGATGGGATAGAGCGAGTGCCAGATGTCGTAGCGCTCCTGGTAGAGCGAGACGGTCCAGCGGTCGGGTTCGATGACGTCGGCCGTCTTGACCAGCTCGTGCGAGCAGGTGCGCACGTCAGGCCACGCGCCACACGCAACGGCGGCCAGCATGGCCGCGCCAAAGCTCGTCACGTCGGGCACCTTGGTGGTTATGAGTGGGATGCCCAGCACGTTGGCGAAGATCTTCTTCCAGAAGGGCGTTATCGTCGTGCCGCTGATGGTCGAACCCTTCACACGCACCTCCTCGGCGCGGGCAATGTCCAGGCAGTCGCGCATGGCAAAGGCAACGCCCTCGAGCACCGCCAGCGTCATGTCCTCGCGCCCCGTGTGCAGGTGCATGCCGATGAAGGCACCGCGCGCGTTGGGGTCGTTGTAGGGGCTGCGCTCCCCCATCAGGTACGGCAGGAAGAACACGCTGTTGTGGCCCAGGCGCTTGGGGTCAATGCGGCGCTGCTCGCCCGCGTAGTCGCGGCTCTTGAGGATGTCGTTCATCCACCACCGGTTGGAAGCCGAGGCAGAGAGCATGCAGCCCAGGAAGTGATAGGTGCCGTCCGCGTGCGCAAAGCTGTGTAGCGCGTTGTGCTCGTCAACCATGAAGTTGTCGTTGCTCACCAAGATGGTGCCCGACGACCCGATGCGGATGTTGCAGCGGCCGGTGCCCACCGTGTCGGTGCCTACGGCCGCGGCAGCGTTGTTGGACGCTCCCGCACAGACCACGACCCTCTCGGGCAGGCCAAGGTCGAGCGCCACCTCGGGCAGCAGGGTGCCCAGAGGCTCGAAGCTCTCGTGCACGGTTGGCAGCTGGTGCTCGCGCAGGCCGCAGATGTTGAGCATAGCCTTCGACCAGCAGCGCATGCGCACGTCGAACAGCAGCGTGCCCGAGGCATCGGAGCAGTCGGTGGCGTGGACGCCGCACAGGCGGTAGTTGATGTAGTCCTTGGGCAGCATGAGCTTTGCGATGCGGGAGAAGTTCTGGGGCTCCTCCTCGCGCAGCCACAGCAGCTTGGGGGCGGTAAAGCCTGGGTAGGAGACGTTGCCCGTCTTGGCCGAAAGCCAGCGGCGGCCCACCTCGTTGTTGAGGTAGTCGCTCTGGAACTGGGCGCGGTTGTCGTTCCACAGGATTGCGGGGCACACTGGCTTGTCGTCCTCGTCGAGCGCCACGAGGCCGTGCATCTGGCCCGCCACGCCAATGCCAGCCACCTGGCTGACGTCGTAGCCACGCACCAGCTCGCGGATGCCCATGCGCACGGCGGCCCACCACACCGACGGATCCTGCTCGCACCAGCCCGGCTGCGGGAAGAACTGGGGGTAGGCCTTGGCAATGGTGCGGCGCACCTCGCCCTCTTCGTCCATGAGCAGCAGAAGCGTGGTGGTAGTACCAAGGTCGACGCCAATGAACAGCATGAGAGTCCTTCCGTTGTGGTCCGCATGCCCCGATGGACATCCGAAAAATCATAGCAAGTTTGCCGACTCTCACATATCAAATCGTGCATAAGCGAAAAGACGACAGAGTAGGCCAGTGACCCAAATCTCGCCGATTGTGCCACCGCTCAGATCATGACCTTTTGATATTGCGAGTACAGTGGAGCTGCGATCACCTAAGGCGCAGGGAGGAACCATGCAGACCACACTTCACTTTGGCACCGCACCGAATGGCGGCGAGGCACATCTCTATCTGCTGAGCAACGCTACCGGTGCCCTCGTTACCGTCACCGACCTTGGCGCAAACCTCGTAAGCTGCCACATGCCCGACGGACGAGGCAACTTCCCTGACGTTCTTCTCGGCCATTCCGGGGCTGCTGGCTATGTGGGCGACAAGGCCAACCTTGGTGCCATCGTGGGACGCAACGCCAACCGCATTGCCAACGCCAGCTTTGAGCTGAGCGGCACCAGCTATCGCCTAAGCGCCAACGACGGCCCGAACAACCTGCACAGTGGCCCCCACAAGTGGTCAGAGCGGCTGTGGAACGTGATCAACGTTGACGGCGAGTCCATCACCTTCGAGCTCACCAGCCGCAAGGGCGACCAGGGCTTCCCCGGCTCGGTGCAAGTTCACGTTACCTACCAGCTCTCCGACACCAACGAGCTCACGGTGTACTACAGCGCCCTGCCCTCCGAGCCCACCATCATCAACCTCACGAGCCACGCCTACTGGAATCTCAACGGACATGCCTCCGGAAGCGTGCTCGACCACACGCTGCAGATCTTTGCCTCCACCTACACGCCCATGGAGGGCCAGATTCCCACCGGCGAGATTGCCCCTGTTGCCGGCACTCCCTACGACTTCACCGAGCCCCGCACCATTGGCGCCCAGATCGAGGCGCTTCCCGCCGGCTACGATGACAACTACTGCCTGGAGAACGACGGCAAGCTGACCGATGTCGCGCGCCTCGTGGGCGACAAGACCGGCATCACCATGACCGTCTTCACCGACACCCCCGGCATGCAGATCTACACGGCCGACGAGTTTGACGTGCCTTGGGGCAAGGGCGGCGTGCACTACGGCGCCTTCGCCGGCATTGCCCTCGAGACCCAGTACTACCCCGACGCCATCCATCACAAGGAGTTCCCGCAGCCGGTCTTCACCCCCATGCGCCCCTTCGTGAGCAAGACCATCTTCGCGTTTGGAACAAGCGAACAGTAAAGGGAAACGGGAATTAACGTGCACTGGGGCGTACCCCTTACCGCACGCGAGCGTGCGGTAAGGGGTACGCCCCAGTGCACGTTAATTCTGTTGTTCACGCGCCTGACACGGGTCTCGGGCATAATGAGAGGGCATTCACATCGCGAGAACGAGGACAGCCATGGCCATCACACCCGAGGAAGTCGCCGAGACCCTAAGCATGGTCTCGCAGCAGAACCTTGACCTGCGCACCATCACGATGGGCATCTCGCTTGGCGCCTGTGCGGACGAAGACATCGACCGCATGTGCACCAAGGTGTATGACCGCATCACCACCACCGCGGAGCACCTGGTAGAGGTGGCCGAAGACCTCGAGCGCGAATACGGCATCCCCATTGCCAACAAGCGCGTCTCGGTGACCCCCATTGCCCAGATTGCCGCTGCATGCACCGCGCAGGACCTGACGCCTCTGGCCTGCACGCTCGACCGTGCCGCCGAGGCGCTGGGCATCGACTTTCTGGGAGGGTTTTCCGCGCTCGTGCAGAAGGGCATGGGCAATGCCGACCGCAGGCTCATTGCCTCCATCCCCCATGCGCTCTCCGTCACCGAGCGTGTGTGCTCCAGCGTGAACGTGGCCTCCACGCGGGCAGGCATCAACATGGACGCCGTCATGCTCATGGCCGACACCATCGTCGAGACCGCACGCGCAACCACCGCCCGCGACTGCTGCGGCGCGGCAAAGCTCGTCGTCTTTGCCAACATGGTTGAGGACTCGCCCTTCATGGCCGGTGCCATACATGGCTCTGGCGAGGCCGATGCCGTCATCAACGTGGGCGTATCGGGGCCGGGCGTCATGGCAGCCGCCCTTCGCCAGCTGCCCAACAGCGCAAACCTCATGGACGTCGCCGAGAAGATCAAGGAGACGGCCTTCAAGATCACCCGTGCCGGCGAGCTCATGAGCCGTCAGGCCAGCGCGCGCCTGGGCGTCGACAAGGGCATCGTCGACCTGTCGCTTGCCCCCACACCTGCCGCCGGCGACTCCGTGGCAGAGATTCTCGAGATCATCGGCGTGGGTCGCACGGGAGGCCCCGGCACCACCTGCGCACTCGCCCTGCTCAATGATGCGGTGAAGAAGGGCGGCGTCATGGCAAGCTCGAGCGTGGGCGGCCTTTCGGGCGCCTTCATCCCGGTCTCGGAGGACGCCGGCATGATCCGCGCCACCCGTGAGGGCGCGCTCACCCTCGAGAAGCTCGAGGCCATGACCAGCGTGTGCTCGGTGGGCCTCGACATGATTGCCGTACCCGGCACCACCACGCCCGAGACCATCGCAGGTCTCATTGCCGATGAGATGGCTATTGGCGTCATCAACACCAAGACGACGGCCGTACGTGTGATTCCCGCCATTGGCCACGACGTGGGAGACACGCTGGAGTTTGGCGGCCTTCTAGGCACCGCACCGGTCATGCCCATCAGCCCCTTTGCCGGCGAGGTGCTTGCCCACCGCGGTGGCCGCTTCCCCGCCCCGCTCAACTCCCTCAAGAACTAACTGCGTAGGCCATTAAGGGACACGCCCCTTTTGCCCAACGGGGCAAAAGGGGCGTGTCCCTTAATGGCCATCCAACCACATGCCCTGGCGTACATCCCAGCGCACGTTATCCCATCTTTAATTTCCCTAGCCCAGGAAGCGGACCTCGGGCTCGAGGCGCACGCCAAACTGGCGCTCCACCTCATCCTGCACGTGCTCGATCACCGCGTGAACGTCGGCCGCGGTCGCTCCGCCCAGATTGACCACGAACCCTGCGTGCTTCTTCGACACTGCCGCGCCGCCAACCTGATACCCCTGCAAACCGGCATCGGAGATGAGCTTGCCGGCGAAGTAGCCCTCCGGACGCTTGAACGTAGAGCCCGCGCTGGGTTTATCGAGCGGCTGCTTGCTCTCGCGCTTGTGTGTGAGCTCGTCCATGCGGGCGCGGATGACGTCGAGGTCGCCCTTGCGCAGGGCAAAGGTCGCCGTCAGAACCACCAGGCCCTCGTCCTTGATGCGACTCGCGCGATAGCCTAGGGCTAGGTCTTCGGCGGCAATCGTCTCGCAGGTTCCGTCGGGCATGATGACACGCACGCTCTTCAGCACATCGGCGATGCAACCGTCATAGGCACCGGCGTTCATGAAGCAGGCGCCGCCAATGGTGCCCGGTATGCCACAGGCAAACTCAAGACCGGTCAGACCCAGATCGCACGCCATCTCGGACGCCTCTCGCAGCGAAACGCCTGCCTGGCAGGTCATTTCGGTTCCCTCGATGGCCACGTAGGTAAAGCCCTCGGCAAGGCCGATGATAACGCCGCGGTACCCCTCGTCGGAAACCAGAAGATCGGAGCCGTTGCCCAGAATGAAGTACGGTACCTGCGCCTCGCGACAGGCGGCCACCACATCGCGAACCTCTTCCACCGACTCGGGAATAACAAACAGATCCGCTGGCCCGCCAATCTCAAAGGTGGTGTGCCGGCTCATGGGCTCGTCTACCAAGACGTTGTCCTCTCCCACGATCTGGCGCATGCGCCAAGCCAGCTCCGTTTGTTCTCGGCCATCTCCTGCCATCTGAAAATCACGCTCCCCTATGCGCTGTGTTGGTCGTCTCAGTATACGCGAGCCAAACCGCACCTGACAGTCGCAATGTGCGACGCCCTCAACAGACACGGGACCACCATCGCATAGCATCAAGGATGACACTACGCAAATAGATTGTGTGCAAGCATTCTCACGGCGTCACAGAAGTGCTATGCTTGCTGCCACATACAGTTTCAGGGCGGGGTGGAAATCCCCACTGGCGGTATGGGAGCGCAACTCCCAAGCCCGCGAACCGCACAGCGGCCGATCTGGTGAGACTCCAGAGCCAACGGTAACAGTCCGGATGGAAGAAACGGAGGCGCCACTATGGCCACCAATCCAAGCACACGTCACGACACCCACGCCACCACCGCCTCGGGCGGCTGGAGCACCAAGCGCATTGCGACCACGGCACTGTTTTGCGCCGTTGCCGCCATCGCCACGCTCTTCATCGAGTTCCCCATCCTGCCGGGTGTCACCTTCCTGAAGTACGACCCGTCCGCCATCGTGGCGCTCGTTGCGGGCTTTGCCTTTGGCCCCGCAACCGGCGTGGTGGTCTCGGTGCTGCCCTACCTGGTGCACATCGCCACGCAGAGTGGCCTCTACGGAACCTTCATGGCCATCGTGGCCACCCTCTCGCTCGTGCTGCCGGCATCCCTCATCTACCAGCGCAACACCTCGTTCAAGGGCGCGCTGGTGGGCATGGGCGTTGGCGCCATCGTCTGCCTTGTGGCCACCATTGCCGCAAACATCGTGGTAACGCCGCTCTACATGGGCGCCCCGCGCGAGACGGTCATTGGCATGATCGTGCCCGTGCTGCTCCCGTTCAATGCGCTCAAGATCGCCCTCAACTGCGTGATCACCGCACTCGTCTACAAGCCGCTCTCCAAGGCCCTGCAAGACTAGCGCGGAGCTCGCATGCCTACCACCAACCAGCCCATACTCTCGCTCGCGCACGTGACGCTGCGCTACGAGCACGGCATCACGGCCCTCGACGACGTCACGCTGAGTGTCGCCGAGGGCGAGCGCATCTGCGTGCTGGGCCCCAACGGGTCGGGCAAGTCGACGCTTGCCTCGGTGCTCTGCGGGCTGCTTGCCCCCGATGAGGGCTTGGTCAACCTGGTGGGAGAGCTCGTCTGCACCGACATCGGCGCAGACTTCGAGGCATACGGGCGGGCGCGCCGGCAGCTGGGCCTTGTCTTCCAGAATCCCGACGATCAGATTGTCACATCCATCGTCGAGGAGGATGTGGCCTTTGGCCCCGAGAACCTGGGCGTTCCGTCCGAGCAGATTGGTGAGCGCGTACGGCGCGAGCTCAAGCGCGTGGCGCTGGAGCGCTACGCCAAGGCCGACCCCAGCCGCCTCTCCGGCGGGCAGCAGCAGCGCGTGGCCATCGCCGGTGCCCTTGCCATGGAGCCGCGCGTATTGGTTCTCGACGAGCCGGGCGCCCTGCTCGACGTGCGTGGCAGGCGCGGCATCATGCGCGTCATGGACAAGCTCCACGAGGCGGGTACGACCATCATCCACATCACGCACTTCATGGAGGAGGCGCTGGCGGCTGACAGGGTCCTGGTGATGGACAAGGGCCGCATCGTGCTGCAGGGCACGCCCGACAGCGTATTCAACCATGCGGAGCAGCTCACGAGCCTTGGGCTTGAGGAGCCGTTCGTGGCGCGCCTTGCCGAGGCGCTTGCCGCCCGGGGCATGGACCTGCCATGGACCTGCAATACCGACCAGCTGCTGGAGGCCATCACCGCAGGCACCGGCAGCGCGCAGCAGCCGACGGCCGCGGCAACGCCTGAGGCAGACAACACAAACGGAGCACCTGCGCCTGCACAGCCCATCATCACCGCGGCATCTGTCGGGTATTCCTACGGCAGCACCGACGCACGCGAGGAGCGCCACCCTGCCCTCAGCAACGTGAACTTTGCCATCCCGGAAGGGTCCTACACCGCCATCGTCGGGCAAACCGGCTCGGGAAAGTCCACGCTCCTGCGCCTCTTCTGCGCCCTGGACATCCCCGACGAGGGAAGGTTGGTCATCGAGGGGCTTGACACTCGCAACAAGCGGCAGCGCCGCCTGCTCCACGGACGCGTAGGCTATGTGATGCAGCATCCCGAACGCCAGCTCTTCGCCGAGACGGTGCTCGAAGACGTGGCCTATGGCCCCACCAACATGATGCTGCCGCCTGACGAAATCGACAGGCGATGCCATGACGCCTTGGCGCTGGTGGGACTCACCGGTCGCGAGGACGCCTCCCCCTTCCATCTTTCCGGCGGACAGCAGCGCCTCTGCGCCCTTGCCGGCATCCTAGCCATGAACCCGCGCATCCTGGTGCTCGACGAGCCGACCGCCGGCCTCGATCCCAAGGGGCGCAATCAACTCCGCACCATCATCAACAACATCCACAACCAGGGCGTGACGGTCGTGCAAGTGACCCACTCCATGGACGATGCGGCCACAACGCAGCAGGTCATCGTACTGAACGAGGGAAAGGTGCTGCTGCAGGGCACTCCCGCTGAGGTGTTTTCGCCACAGACCGAGGACGTGCTTCGCGCAAGTGGCCTCGGGCTGCCCGAGGCCCTCAGGTGGAGCATGCTGGTACAGGACGGGGGCCTGCAGGTGGGCAATTCGCTCACGCTCTCCCAGCTCGCAGACGACATAGCCGCAACGTGGCCTCCCGCATCGGAGGTGCGCCATGGCCTTTAGGATCACGCTCGGGCGCTACGTTCCCGCCAACTCCCCCATCCATCGCCTTGACCCGCGCGCAAAGCTCTTGTGCGGCTTCGCGCTGATGATCTCGGTCTTCTTCATTCACACGCCGGTTCAGCTGGCCTTTTCGTGGGTAGCGGCGTTGCTGCTCGTTATGGCCTCACGCATTCCCGCCATCAAGGTCCTCGAATCCGTGAAGCCCATCATCGCGGTGCTTCTGGTGCTTTCGGTCTTCAACCTATTTCTGGTGACCGACGGTACCACGCTGCTCTCGCTGGGGCCCATCCACATCACCGACCAAGGCCTCTGGGCAGCAGTCAACTACTCGCTGCGCCTGGTGGTTGCGGTGCTCGTGGCCATGCTCATCCTCCTCACCACCACGCCGACGCAGCTCACCGATGCCTTCGACGCCCTGCTATCGCCCCTCTCACGGCTGGGCATGCCTGGCCACGAGATTGCCATGGTGTTCTCGCTCATGCTGCGCTTCATCCCCACCATTGCCGACGAGGCTTCAGCCATCATCGATGCTCAGACGGCACGCGGCGGAGGGCTTGCGGAGGGCTCCCTTGCAAAGCGCGTCCGCTCCGTGGTGCCGGTGATCGTCGCACTTCTGGCAAGCTCCCTGCGACATGCCAACGACCTCTCCCGCGCACTCGACGCGCGCTGCTACGAGGGAGGAAGCGCGCGCAGCCACTGGCATCCCCTCATCTGGAGCTGGCACGACAGTCTTGCCGTAGCAATTACCTGTGCATACATTTCCGCCCTCATCCTGCTGGGCTGATGGCCGCTGTCTAAAAACGCCTGCAGAGCACTTGGCGAATACGTGGCGCTCGTCAACCACATCCGTGCATATCATAAGAATATGAACCTCAACGATGCCGTGGAGGCTGCAGTAGACCAGTGCATCGAAGAGGGAGTTCTTACAGAGTACCTGAGACGCCAGCGTGCGGAGGTGGCGAGATGTTCTTAACGGAGTATGACGAGGCTGACGAGCGTAGACGCCTTGAAAATGAGGTTCGCATCGCAAAGGAGCATGCACACCGACAAGGATACGAAGAGGGGCTCGAGCAAGGGCTCGAAGAGGGGCTTGAGCGGGGGCTCCAGAAAGGAATCGAGCAGGGTCTTGAGCAAGGTCTCCAACAGGGGCTCGAACAGGGCCGTCAGCTTTTTGCTGTCAGGGCTGCAGAGGCAGTGCGCTCGGGCAGTCTCACCCTCGCAAAAGCGGCCCATCTCTTCGGCCTTGACGAGGAAGAGATTTCTGCACAACTAGGCGAGTAATACCTCGGGACGCCCCCAGCGTACGCTACTCCGGTAGAGGCAGGCTTCGAAACTAAGGGACACGCCCTTTTTGCCCAGCTGGGCAAAAAGGGCGTGTCCCTTAGTTTCGGCGCACCTACGCCGTCACCTGACTCTTCCTACTTGAAGTAGCTCACGCCGCCTTCGAAGAGCGGCTGATAGGGGTTGCCGGGCACATTCTGGAAAGCTCCCGCAGAGTAGCGCTCGGTATGGCCCATCTTGCCAAAGATGCGGCCGTCGGGGCTGGTGATGCCTTCGATTGCCATCACCGACCCATTGGGGTTGACCGCTAGGTCCATGCTGGGCACCCCGGCCTCGTCCACGTACTGCGTCGCAATCTGACCACCGGCAATCATCTGCTGGATAACCTCGGGGCTTGCCACGAAGCGTCCCTCGCCATGGCTGATGGCAATGGTGTGGATGTCGCCCACCGCGCACTTGCTGAGCCACGGCGAGAGGTCGCTGGCAACGCGCGTGCGCACCAGGCGGCTCTGGTGGCGACCGATGGTGTTGAAGGTGAGCGTCGGGCAGGCGTCGGTCATGGGGACAATGTCGCCGTACGGCACAAGGCCCAGCTTGACCAGCGCCTGGAAGCCGTTGCAAATGCCCAGGATAAGGCCATCGCGCTCGCCCAGCAGGCGACGCATCGCATCGGTCACCTCAGGCGCGCGGAAGAAGGCCGTGATGAACTTGGCGGAGCCATCGGGCTCGTCGCCACCGCTGAAGCCGCCGGGAATCATGATGATCTGCGAGGCGTCAATCTGACGGACCAGCTCATGGGTGCTCTCGGCCACGCGCTCGGGCGTGAGGTTGTTCACGATGAACGTGCTCGCTTCGGCGCCGGCGCGCTCGAAGGCGCGGGCGGAATCATACTCGCAGTTGTTGCCAGGGAAGACCGGAATGACCACGTGCGGGCGCGGAATGTGCACCAGCGGGGCGGACGCAGGCGCCGCGGGATGCTCGGTACGGCGGAAGCTCACCGCGTCGACCGCCTTGCCCTCGCCGCGATACGGGAAGACCTGCTCGATGGCACCCTCCCAGGCTTCCTGCAGCTCGGACAGGTCCATCTGCTCGCCGCAGGCGCTCAGCACGTATGCCTCGGTGGTCACGCCCAAAGGCCCTGCAGCCACGTCTTCTGCCGGCTCGGCCACCTTGGCGTCGTCGGCCAGCTCCACGATGAAGCTGCCGTACGCAAGACCAAACAGGGCCTCGGGCGTGAAGTGCTCATCCACCTCGATGCCCAGCTGGTTGCCCACGCACATCTTGAAGAGCGCCTCAGCCGGACCACCATAACCACAGGTGGAAACAGCCAGAGCAGCACCAGAGCCAATCAGGCCCTCCACGTAGTCAAGCGCATGGAGCATCGCCTGGGGCTCGGGGGTGATACCGTCTTCCTGATAGCGCGGGATGACGCAGATGACCCGGTGCCCAGCCCCCTTGAACTCGGGCGAAGTGGCGCGGCCGATGGTGCCGCAGCCCGTGGCGAAGCTCACCAGCGTGGGCGGCACGTCGAGGTTCTCGAAGCTGCCGCTCATCGAGTCCTTTCCGCCAATGGAGCCAATGCCCAGGTCGATCTGGGCCATCAGGGCGCCCAGTACGGCAGCCGTGGGCTTGCCCCAGCGCTCGGGCTCGGTGCGCAGGCGCTCGAAGTACTCCTGGAAGGTGAGGTAGGCGTTGCGATGCTCGATGCCAGATGCCACCAGGCGCGCGACGCTCTCCACCACCGCAAGATAGGCGCCCGTGAACTGGTTCGCCGAGCTCAGGTAGGGGTTGAAGCCCCAGGCCATGCCACTCACCGTAGTCGTCTCGCCCAGCACCGGAAGCTTGGCCATCATGGCCATGCTGGGTGTGAGCTGCGTCTTTCCACCAAAGGGCATGAGCACCGTAGCAGCGCCGATGGTGGAGTCGAAGCGCTCGGAGAGGCCCTTGTTAGAAGCGATATTGAGGTCGGTAACGAGGCTATGCATGCGCTCGGCAACCGAGGCGCCCTTCCACGCGGGCGCGTAGGAACCCTGCTGGGGGACGTGCACCGTCTGATGCTTGGGTGCGCCGTTCGAGTTGAGGAACGCACGGCTCACGTCCACGATGGTCTCGCCCTCCCACACCATGCGCAGGCGCGGCTCGGCGGTAACGGTGGCAACTGGCGTCGCCTCGAGGTTCTCCTCGTGGGCGTAGCCGATGAACTCGTCGACATCCTCGGGGGCAAGGGCAACCGCCATGCGCTCCTGGCTCTCGGAGATCGCCAGCTCGGTGCCGTCGAGGCCCTCGTACTTCTTGGGAACCTTGTTCAGGTCGATGAACAGGCCATCGGCCAGCTCACCGATGGCAACGCTCACGCCACCGGCGCCAAAGTCGTTGCAGCGCTTGATGAGGCGGCAGGCATCGTTGCGACGGAACAGGCGCTGGAGCTTGCGCTCAACGGGAGCGTTGCCCTTCTGCACCTCGGCTCCGCAGGTCTCGAGGCTCTCGAGCTTGTGGGCCTTGGAGCTGCCCGTGGCACCGCCAATGCCGTCGCGGCCGGTGCGCCCGCCCAGAAGCACGATCACGTCGTCGGGTGCCGGGCACTCGCGACGCACATTCGCCTGGGGAGCTGCGCCCACCACAGCTCCGATCTCCATGCGCTTGGCCATGTATCCCGGGTGATACAGCTCGCTCACCTGGCCGGTGGCCAGGCCAATCTGGTTGCCATAGCTCGAATAGCCCGCCGCGGCCGTGCGCACGAGCTTGCGCTGGGGGAGCTTGCCGGGAATGGTCTCGGAGACGGGCACCGTGGGGTCGGCCGCGCCAGTCACACGCATGGCCTGGTACACGTAGCTGCGGCCGGAGAGCGGGTCGCGGATGGCACCGCCGATGCAGGTTGCCGCGCCGCCGAAGGGCTCGATCTCGGTGGGATGGTTGTGCGTCTCGTTCTTGAAGAGGAAGAGCCAGTCCTCGTCATGCCCGTTCACGTCGACCTTCACCTTGACGGTGCAGGCGTTGATCTCCTCGGACTCGTCGAGGCCCGTGAGGATACCCTTGGCCTTGAGGTACTTCGCGCCAATGGTACCCATGTCCATCAGGCACACGGGCTTGCCCTCGCGGCCAAGCTCCTTGCGCATCTGCAGGTAGCGGTCAAATGCCGCCTTCACCACCGCGTCGTCAATGGTCACCTCGTCAAGCACGGTGCCGAAGGTGGTGTGGCGGCAGTGGTCAGACCAGTAGGTGTCAATCATCTTGATCTCGGTGATGGTGGGGTTGCGCCCCTCCTCGCCAAAGTACTGCTGGCAGAACGTGATGTCGGCCAGATCCATGGCGAGGCCGCGCTCGTCGATGAAGGCCTGGAGCTGCTCCTGACTGAGGTCCAGGAAACCGTCGAGCGTCTCGACCATCGCGGGCTTGGGGTACTCCATCTTGAGCGTGTCGCGCTCGGCCAGCGACGCCTCGCGGGCCTCCACGGGGTTGATCACGTAATGCTTGATGGCCGCGATGTCCTCGTCGGACAGGTTGCCCTCGAGGATGTAGAGCTTGGCAGACAGGACGTCGGGACGCTCGCCCTGCGAGAGCAGCTGCACGCACTCGCTTGCGGAGTCCGCGCGCTGGTCAAACTGACCGGGGAGGAACTCTACGGCAAACACGGTGGCGCCGTCAGCCTCGGGCAGCTCGTAGCAGACGTTATCGGACTGCGGCTCCGAGAAGACCGTGGGCACGCAGCGCTCGAAAAGCTCCTCCGAGATGCCCTCCACGTCATAGCGATTGATAAGCCGAAGGTTGGTAAGGCCCTTGATGCCAAGCGTGTGACGCAGCTCATGGCTGAGCTCGCGCGCCTCCACATCAAAGCCGGGCTTCTTCTCAACATACACACGAGAGACCATGTGGTCCTGCCTTCCTGGAAGTGGTGGCACATGCCGTAATGACATCATGATACGTGACGAGGTAGGCAAGACTGCTGGCAGAGGACCTGTTGCAAAAAAGCTACGGAGGATGCACTGGGATAAGGGGCAATTGGGGAACACGCCCTTCTTTGCCCCCAGATGATCCCATCGCACACAGCACAAACTTCCTGGCGCGCAATCGCACAAATGTTCCGTTTCGCGGTACAATGATTATCCTCTGTGAAGGGGTAACTAGGGGACACGCCCTTCTTTGCCCCGCGGGGCAAAGAAGGGCGTGTCCCCTAGTTACCCCACACCTTGGCAGCCCGCGCATGTGAGGAGGTGAACGTGGCCAACATCGACGACATCCTAGAGCAGCTGCTTAACGACCGGCGCCTTAAGGAGGGGGCTGCGTTCTCCTCGCATACCTACTCAGACCAGCCCATCATCGAGCGTGGCAGCGACCTCAAAGCCCGCATGGAGCAGCGCGCGGCAGAACGCGCCGAGCACCACCAGCGTGAGGCCGAGCGTCGCCGCAGGCGCGCCAAACGCCGGCAGCCCTCCCCCGAGCCCACTCCCGCACCTGCACCGCGCCCCACAGAGCAGCCCAACAACTGGGCAAACACCGTGTCCAACACGGCCCAGCGCTTCTTCGACACGCTCGACAGTGCGCTCTTTACCCCCACGCCCGAGCGCATCCGCGAGATGCGCAGGCTCGAGAACGGCGGCATGCCGCGCTCGCTGGGCTATGGGAGCCGCGCCGCGTCAGCGCTCTTCCACGCCCAGGCCACCATGATGGAAGACTACGAGGACGACTACGACTTCCCCGGAACCTTCGTCCAGTACTTCCCCACCTATGCAGCCATGACCGACCAGCAGCTCCGCGGCTACTTCTCATGGCGCAGCAAGGTACGCGCAGGCCACGTCTCGCCCGCTCCCCTCTCGTTTGCCTTCGTCTATGTGTACGAGCTTCTGGGAGGCATCGGCACCACCCCCGGCACGCAGGCGCTTTCCGACCTCAAGGCCTTTGGTGCCGCATATCACGACGCCGATCCCATCCATGGCACCCAGCTGCTTTCCTACCTGCGCCGTTGGACCTTTGACTATGCGGTGTACCACAACCTTGAAGATGCCCTGCGCGAGGCAGTGCCCAATCCGCTGCGCACGGCGGTGCTGACGCTCTTCCGCGCGGAGCACTCCCATCTGCGTGAACAGGGGTACGCGCCGCGTATCGACAACGCTGCTGCAGCCGATGCCTCGCCTTCCACAGACGAGCTCTTCAGCGCGCTGGGCAACGCGGCGAGCTATCACATCTGCGACTCACGCATGGCCAAGGAAGACCATGAGCTAGTGGCCCAGGTCTGTGAGCGGGTGTTCAACGCCCTGGTCGTGCACTGCGCGAAGCGCCGCAAGACCGACTTCGTCGAGGGGCTCTTCGGCTATGCAGTGCGCGACCCCTACACCATGTTCTCGGCGGCTGTCTTCTTTGAGGAGGCACCGCATCCCAACTGCACGGTGACCATAAACGAGCAGGAGCAGTTCGTCTGCAAAAACGGCAGGTGGATGCACCTGCTTGCCTGCGAGGCGCGCGACCGCAGCTCTGATTTGGGCCTCATTCTGCACACCATAGACTTCGAGCTCAGGCAGCGCCTCTCCTTCGCCTATCCGCTCAAGGAGCGCCAGGCGCCCAAGTACGTCAAGACCATCGTGCGCAACGCCATCGACGCCTGCCTTGCCGAGCGCGCGGAGGCCGAGAAGCGCAGGATCACCATCGACCGCAGCAAGCTCACCGGCATCAGGCGTGCCGCCGCCATCACGCAGGAGGCACTGCTCACCGACGAGGAGCGCGGCGAGGAGGCCGCACCCACCGTTGCGCCCACGGTCGCGCCGCTCCAGCCGCAGATTCCGCTCATGGAGGAGCATGAGCCCAAGGTGGAGCATGTGCCCGCTGCGGCGCCGGTAGCACCCGCACCTAGCCCGGTGGCAACCGCCGCTCCCGCAGGCGATGAAGCACCAGCACCCGCTGGCTTGTCGCCACTCGAGGCGCGCGTCCTGCGCGGCCTTCTTGGGGGAACGCCCGCCTCACAGCTCCTCGCGCCAACCGACCCCTTTGTGTCGGTGGTGGCCGATAGCATTAACGAAAAGCTCTTCGACCTCATAGGCGATGCCGTCATCGAATTCGATGGCGACGAGCCTCGTATCATAGAAGACTACCTCGACGACGTCAGGGAGGTCATTGCCTCATGAACAACCAGCAGACGCAGCGCGTGCCCCGCCGCATCGCCTCGGTCATCATCAATTCCCTCAAGGGAGGCGTCGTCCCGCGGGTAGGGCTGCCCTACATAACCGTTGGCCGCGAGGCGGAGATTGCCGCGCTTCTGCACGACCTCGACCTCGTTGCCGAAGGCGGTGCGTCCTTCCGCTTCCTGGTGGGCCGCTACGGCAGCGGCAAGAGCTTCCTTTTGCAGACCATCCGCAACCATGCCATGGGCCGCAACTTCGTCGTGGCAGACGCCGACCTCTCACCCGAGCGGCGCCTTCATGGCACCAAGGGGCAAGGCCTGGCAACCTACCGCGAGCTCATTAGCAACCTCTCCACCAAGACGCGCCAGGAGGGCGGCGCGCTCACCCTCGTGCTCGAGCGCTGGATATCGGGCATCCAGGCGCAGGTGAGCATGGCCGGCGGCGTCACCGCCGACAATCCTGCCTTTGCCGACGAGGTGGAGCGGGCCATCATGGCGCAGATCCAGCAGCTGCAGGAGCTGGTGCACGGCTACGACTTTGGGCACCTGCTCTCGCTCTACTGGCGCGCGCACCTTGAGGGAGACGACCAGACCAAGGCCAACGTCATCCGCTGGTTCCGCGGCGAGTACCGCACCAAGAGCGAGGCACGCGCCGACCTGGGCGTCAACATCATCATCACCGACGATGACTGGTACGACTACCTCAAGCTCTTCGCCACCTTCTTCAAGGGAGCGGGCTACGAGGGGCTCATCATCCTCATCGACGAGCTGGTAAACCTCTACAAGATCCCCAATGCCATCAGCCGCCAGTACAATTACGAGAAGATTCTCACGATGTACAACGACACGCTGCAGGGTAGGGCCCACAACCTGGGCATCATCATGGGCGGCACGCCGCAGTCCATCGAAGACAGGCGGCGTGGCCTCTACAGCTACGAGGCCCTGCGCTCGCGCCTCACGCAGGGGCGCTTTGCCAGCGAGGGCCTGGCCGACCTGCTCGCGCCGGTCATCCGGCTGCAGCCGCTTACCTACGAGGAGCTGCTGGTGCTCATCGAGAAGCTGGCCAACATCCACGCGGGCCTCTTTGGCTACGAGCGCACCATCACCGAGGACGACCTCATCACCTTCCTGCAGCTCGAGTACGGACGTGTGGGCGCCGACACGCACCTCACCCCGCGCGAGGTCATCCGCGACTTCGTCGAGCTGCTGGACATCCTCTACCAGATGCCGCAGCTCACGATTGCCGAGGTGCTGGGGTCGGGCCAGCTCTCCTCGCCCGCCGATGGTGCCGGCCAAAGCCCTGATGCCGGCGGAGCAAGCGACGCGCAGTTCGCGGAGTTCGAGATCTAGCGGCAGCCCTACGCAGCAACGGAGCACGACAAACGTCCCGCCATCCGCAGGCGGGATTGGAAAGAAGCAACTATGGACGTGTTTGACCGCTACGCGCCGTTCGTGCAGGACTTCATATACGAGCACAGCTGGGAGTCGCTGCGCGCCATACAGGTGGCTGCCGGCGAGGCCATATTCAACAGCGACGACAACGTCCTGCTCACCGCATCCACCGCGTCGGGCAAGACGGAGGCGGCGTTCTTCCCCATCATCACGCTGTTCGACGAAGATCCCCCCGCATCGGTCGGCGCCCTCTACGTGGGTCCCCTCAAGGCGCTCATCAACGACCAGTTCATGCGCCTGAACGACCTTTGCCAGGAGGCGCACATCCCCGTGTGGCACTGGCACGGAGACGTCGCGCAGTCGCACAAGGCGCGCCTGCTCAAGCACCCCTCGGGCATCCTGCAGATCACCCCCGAGTCGCTTGAGGCACTGCTGCTGCATCGCCATAGCGCCATCGCCCACCTCTTTGGCGACCTGCGCTTCGTCGTCATCGACGAGGTCCACTCGCTCATGCGCGGCGACCGCGGCGGCCAGACGCTCTGCTGCATCGAGCGCCTCTCACGCATGGCCGGCGTCAACCCACGCCGCATTGGCCTGTCGGCCACCATCGGCGACCCAGAGCTCACCGGGCGCTATCTCTCGGCCGGCACGGGGCGCAACTGCGTCATCCCCCGCATTGAGGCGCAAGGCCAGCGGTGGCGCGTGTCCATGGAGCACTTCTACGTCACCGGTCCGCAGGCGCCCGAACGCACCAGCAGCAGGTGGGACACCAACCCCGCCGATGATTCCGACGAGCCCACCTACGAGGTGCCGCTGCAAGCCGCAACCGAGCAGCGCATACCCCGCAAAGACGAGCGCACCTCCGTCACCGACGTCCCGGCGCTCAGCCTTCCCACCAACGAGGCGCCCACCGATGCCGCCCCCACCTGGGCCGATCCCGGCGTTGGCTATGTCTTCGAGCACACGAGGGGCCGCAAGTGCCTGGTGTTCGTCAACTCGCGCGAAGAGGCCGAGGCGGTCACCACAACCCTGCGCCAATACTGCGAGGCGAAGGGCGAGCCGGACCGCTTCCTCATCCACCATGGGAACCTCTCCTCGAGCTTCCGCATGACCGCAGAGGACCTCATGCGTGACGAGGACAACACCATGACCACGGTCACCACGGCCACCCTGGAGCTTGGCATCGACATCGGTCGTCTCGAGCGCGCCTTCCAGATAGACGCGCCGTTTACGGTGTCGTCATTTTTGCAGCGCATGGGGCGCACCGGCAGGCGCGGGCAGCCACCCGAGATGTGGTTCGTCATGCGCGAGGAGGAGCCCGAGGCGCGCTCGCTCCTGCCCGAGACCATCCCCTGGAAGCTCCTGCAGGGCATAGCCCTGGTGCAGCTCTACCTCGAGGAGCGCTGGGTCGAGCCGCCCAGCCTCGATGGGCTGCCCTACAGCCTGCTCTACCACCAGACCATGGCAACGCTCGCCTCAAGCGGAGAGTTGTCCGCCGCACAGCTGGCGCAGCGCGTGCTCACCCTCACGCCCTTCCACCGCGTGAGCCTCGACGACTACCGCGTGCTGCTGCGACACCTGCTCGAGCGCGACCAGATTGAGCGCACCGAGTCGGGCGGCCTCATTGTGGGCCTTGCCGGCGAGCGCGTCACCAACAACTTCAAGTTCTATGCGGTGTTCCAGGAGAACGAGGAGTACACCGTGCGCAGCGAGTCGCAGGAGCTGGGCACCATCGTGCAGCCGCCTCCTGTGGGCGAGCGCATCGCGCTTGCCGGGCACGTGTGGGTGGTGGAAGAGATCGACCACAAGCGCCACCTCATCGAGGCCACCAAGGTGAAGGGCAAGGTTCCCGCCTATTTTGGCGAGTGCGCCGGCGACATCAACACCCACATCCTCGAGCGCATGCGCGCGGTGCTTCAGGAGGGCACAAGCTATCCCTACCTTAGGGACAACGCGCGTGCGCGGCTTGCCCAGGCACGCCACGTGGCGGCAAACGCCCGTCTGTGTGACGCGCCCCTCATCTGCCTTGGCGGCAAGGTCTGGTGCCTGCTGCCGTGGCTTGGCAGCTATGCCTTCCTGGCACTGGAGCGCTTTCTGAAGATCCGCTGCGCACAGCATCTGGGCCTCAAGGGCCTCGACTCGGCACGCCCCTACTTCATGCAGTTCACGATGCAGGCTGACGAGGCGACATTCTTCGAGGTGCTGCGCGAGCAGGCTGCCCTGCCGCTCGACCCGATGGAGCTGCTCTATCCCGGCGAGACCCCCTACTTCGACAAGTACGACGACTTCGTGCCCGACGAGCTGGTGCGCAAGGGCTTTGCCTACGGCGTGCTGGACGTGGAGGGAATGCTGGACCGCGTGCGGCAATGGTGCGCACAAGCGCTGCCAGCAGCAGAGGATGCATAGACTCAACGTGGACTGGGACATAGGCGTGCCAGTGGGAAGCCTTCCCTATGGCACGCCCTAGCCCCCAGGCAGTCGTGGACGAGAGGTGTTTTTCTGCGGCGGCATTCGCTGCCGCGCGCCCGCGTGCGACCTTCGGTCTTTGCCCTCACGCAGGGCAAACGACGCGACGGTACACGTGCTGCGACACAGTGCCAACCAGAAGCGTAGTTGGCTGCGACACGCCAGGCGTAAGGTTCTTCCCCATCAGAACCTGTCGAAAGGGGAACCCATGCGCCTGAACAGCCAGCAACACGAGGTGTTTGCCACCGCTCTGCACTCGCTTCTCACCTACGTCAACCAGCGTTGCGGCATCGTGCGCAACGACACGGGTGCCTCGCGCGTCGACCAGTGCATGCAGCATGAGCTGGTGGCACGCTTCCTGTGGGACCACTGCAACCTCATTGACGACTACGTGCAGGAGAACCCCGACAACCTCGCACCGGCCTACCTCAGCTGTGCCGCAGGGCTCGTTGGCACCCTGTACGGAACGCTCTTCATGGTGCGTCGCAACGCGAACGAGGCGACGGTGCTGCACTATACGGGTGCCTATACCGTAAGCGCGCCAAGCGACGCGTACTTCACGAGCTTCCCCGATGCGCCGGTGGAGGTGCGCGGAGCCATTGCCCCGTGCGGCGACTGCATCGTAGCCATACCACCGCTCACCGTTATGGGCCTGGCCTCCGAGACGATGCTCGACCAGCTGCGCGCAGACCTTGCCGCCCATGGCACCGACCGCCCCATAAGCGACGCTGACGTACTCACCAGCCGGGCACGCAGCTGGCGGGCGCACCGCACCTCCGAGCGCTTGCGGCAGGAACGTGCCGGCCACCAGGTCAAAGGCCCTGGTGCCGGATACCATCGGGGCAAGCTTGCCGGCCTGGGCGAGCAGGAGCGCGCCAAGCTCGTAAGCGAGCATCTGCAGCATAAGGAACACTTCGCAGAATTCGATCCTGACCCCTTCGAACCCATCTGCCTCCACACGCGCGAATGCCCGGAGCACCTTGAGGATGCCCTGGCGTTGCTCGATGACGAGTGGCTTTATAGCATCGCGCTCGACATAGACGAGGAAGGGGATGTGCCAGAACTCTCGCACAGCAAGCTCGTACAGCACATCTGCAAGCTCGTCTCAACGCGAGGAGAGCACCTCCGCGACTCACTGCTTCTGCTCTGCGATGAAGAGGAGCTAGGTCTTGTCAGGCTGCTTGCGCAGAAGGGCGAGGTTTCCGCGGCTTCCATAGACCCTGCCATCATGGCTAGCCTTGATGCCCTCATGCCCATAGTTTTCATCGTCGAGACCGAGCATGGCACGGTGGCGTGGATGGCGCCTGAGATGCAGCGCCTCGTCAGTGAGGCCGACTTCCCCACGTATGCGAAGCTACGCAGACGCCTCAACGAGGCTCGCTACGCCGCGCGCGCCCTAGCCACTATGTGCGGGGTCATCAGCATGGGCGATGCCTACGAGCGCTACCTTGCCGTAGCACGTGACCCGCTCGATTACCGGCACTTCAGTTTGGCCTTGGCCGAGTTGGAAGACCGCGGCTCGCGTGACGACTACGCGCTCTGGCGGCACAACGGCACAAGCTACCTCATTTCCGCCGAGATATCCGACAGCAGCGCAGCCGCCCGCGTCTCACGCGAGATGTATGCCGACCACATCATGAGCCGCATGTCGTCAGCGAATACGGAAGGCGCTCCCCTCATGGTCGCGCTCGCCGAGGAGGACGAGGACGAATTCCTGATGCTCGTGACGCAGAAGGCGCTGGAACTGGAGCAGATGCGCCTTGCCCTGCTGAACAGCCAGCGCGACCTGCCCCCTCACGAGCTGTCGCCCTTCATGCTCACGCCCTCCCCCACAGGGGCGCTCGCCAAGCTCGATGCGCTGCGGGCTCTGCGCACCTTTGTTGACGCCCACATCCCCAACGACCAAAACGACTACGAGTTCGCGGACCTTTTCGTGCGCTCGATCATCGTCTCGTCCGTCCTGATGGGCGAGAGCTACAACGAGACGATGGACGTGATCAAGCTCTACCACATGGAGGGTTGCGAGGGAACCGACTACTCCGACACCCTGGGCAGGCTCGTCACCAACGCCTACAACGCGCTTCCGCGCTGGGACCTCAACGGCTGGTCGCTTGAGGAGAACACCGAACGCATCACCGGAAAGCGGCGCTTCTTCAATGCCGACGGCACGGCCATGACGCTGGCCGACAGTGACCCATGCCCGTGCGGCAGTGGAAAGGCGTACGGAGCCTGCTGCGGAAACAGGAGGCTGGCGAGCTAAAGGTACGCCCCCGGTGCACGTCAGGATGAGATTGAGGGACACGCCCGTTTTTGCACTGCAGGGCAAAAACGGGCGTGTCCCTCAATCTCATCGAGCTCTTCTACCCAAGCTCTCCTGCTGCCAGCAGGTCGCGTACCTCAAACAGGTCCTTGCAGATCCTCGTGGCATGCTCGCGCGCATAGTCGTCGGGCTGCACCATGTCGGGAACCATGACGGTGACAAAGCCGCCCGCAACGCCCGCTCGCACACCGGAGAGGCTGTCCTCAAGCACCAGGGCGCGCGCGGGATCGACCCCAAGCGCCTTGGCAGCCTTCAGGAAGATGTCGGGCTCGGGCTTGGGATGGCTCATGCCCACACCCGAAACCAGTTCGGTGAAATGCTCGCGCACACCACCGTTTTCCAGGTGCATGGCGATAAGCTCGGGCGAGCTTGACGAGGCGACCGCCATGGGAACGCCCTGCTCCGTCAGAAACGCCAGCAGCTCGTCGATGCCGGGCTTCTTGGGCACGCCCTCCTCCATCATCTTGTGCGCCGTGGCAAACAGCGTCTCGCGCACGTATGCCGCATCCACATCAGGAAGGAACCTGCTGATGACCGCTTCCATGCTCTTGCCCGATGTGCCGCGCGCGGCATCGGCCAGCTCGGGATTGAACGCTTTGCCAATGGTGGCCAGCGTGGGCGTCCACGCCTTGGTCCACACCGGCTCTGTGTCGAACATCAACCCGTCCATATCAAAGATGACACCCTCGACCATTGCAGCCCCTCCTCTTCGAAAACCATGTGCCCCTATTTTACGAGAACAAGAGCTCTGCGCAGAACGAGCGGTGCGCAAAGAAATGACTAGCGCAGCGAAAGCACAGGCAGCCGCGAGGGGCGTCATAATGGCACCACGGATGCCGCTGCCGTAAAAGAACGCGAACATTACCGCTGGTACGCTTCGGATAACCCAGTCCCTATGCTATGTTCCAAGTACTCAAGCACACGCTGGGCGATTGCAGTCGCACCTCAGCGCGCGATTTAGTTCGGCACAAGGGAGAAAGGTTCAATCATGGCATTCTTTTCACGCATCACCGACATCCTCAAGGCCAACATCAACGATATGATCGACAAGGCCGAAGATCCCGAGAAGATGGTCAAGCAGCTGATCATCGAGATCGAGCAGGACGTTGACGAGGCCACCCAGGCACTCGGCCAGGCCATGGGCTCGCAGAAGATGGCCCAGAAGGAGCTTGCCGCCGCCATGGCCAAGTCCGCCGATTGGAACGACAAGGCCAAGCTCGCCCTCAAGGCCGGCAACGAGGAGCTGGCCCGCAAGGCCCTCGAGTGCAAGGTCAACGTCGACGCCTCCATCGAGCCGCTGCAGAAGTCCTACGACGAGATCACGGCCAACGTCGACAAGATGAAGGATCAGGTCCAGACCCTCAAGATGAAGCTCGACGAGGCCCGCGCCCGCCAGAACGTCCTCATCGCCCGCTCCAAGATGGCCGATGCCGCAACCGACGTTGCCACCTCCATCAACACCAGCAACATCGACTCCGCCTTCGCCAAGCTCGACAAGCTCGAGCGCAAGATCGTCGAGAAGGAGTCCGTTGCCGAGGCTTACACCGACATCAACAGCAGCGATGTTGACGCCGAGAAGCAGTTCGCCGAGATGGCACACAACGCCGCTGTCGACTCCGAGCTCGAGCGCCTGAAGGCCGAGATGGGTCTGTAAACCTTCCCTGCAAACGCTACGGGCCCGGCTTTACGCTGGGCCCGTTCCCTATTCGCTCGAGATTTTGACGGAGCACCATGTATACCAACAATTCTTCAGGTGACTTCTTTCTGATGCTGTTTGTCATCTTCATGGCTTTGATGTTCCTCAGCCTGATGCGCAGCCTTAACAAGAAGAACTCCTCTGCCACCACAACGGCCACCCAGAGCACGTCGAAGGTCGAGAAGGACCAGATGGCCGAGGACATCCGCGCAACCAAGACCTCGCAGGTCTCTGACGCCATTGCCATCCTCGACGACCTGGGCTCCACCAACTCCAACTATCGTCACTACTGCGAGCTGGTTGGCTCGGCAATGCCTACCGGAGGCGTCGTTGCCCCCTACAGCAAGCGCCAGGTTGCCTACTACGACATCAGGTGCTATCGCATCGACTCGACCTACGGTGGCGGGACGCGCGAGACCCTCGTCGCTCACGAGCACTCCATTGACCCCTTCTACTTCAAGGACGCCTCTTGCGACACGCCCGTCTACGTTGACCTCGAGTCGTTTGGCGGCAACGTGATCCTGGTCAATTCCACCAACCACGTGGAGGGGCCCAACTCCGACTTCTCGAAGGCCTTCCAGAAGAAGGCCGCCTCGGCTACGAGCAGCGGCACGAGTGGTGCCTACGCCATGGTTGCCCAGGCGCTCTCGTTTGGCGCCAACGCCCTGCTGGGGGCCATGGATACGCTGCGCCGTGGTCTCACACCGCGTCCCGCCTTCCAGCCTGCCCTTGCGCTTGCTGGTGGTGGCACCATGACGAGCTCGGAGGCGCTTGGCTCCAACTTCACGTTTGCCCAGGCTCGTGGCGTCACCAGTGGGCGTGGCGGCGGTCAGGGCCGTGGAGGCCAGAGCCACGGTGGCCAGTCGTACACCAGGGGCCCGCAGCCGCGCATCAACGTCAGCTTTGGCTACGGCCCCTCGCGTCCCCCGCAGCATCTGGACGACTTCTTGGGCGGCTTCAGCGGCCCGTGGGTCATGGGTGGCGGCGGCTACTACCACAGGCCCCGGCCTACCACCGACCCGTCCGACGTCATCCTGGGCATGGGGCTTGGTGCCCTGCTCAACAGCATGAACACCACCCAGCAGCAGGTAGCCACCGCCCCGCAGGACACCTTCATGGGCTACCGCCTCGTTGAGAACGTGGTGCCGCTGAACAGCCCCATCTACTGCATCGGCGAGATTTATCGGAGCGGCACGAACGTCTATATGAGCCACTCGCTCTCCAAAGACTATCCAACCTCTTACTTTGCGACCAAGCCCGAGACCGAAGTGCTCTCGGAGATCGAGTCTAAGTAACGGGAGAAAGGCCCATAGCCATGACAGACGAAACCGAGAAGAAGCCCAAGCGTCGCGTTGAGCGCCGTTTCATCGATGCGAAGACCGGCGAGGAGGTGGCCGCCTCCACCGTTGTGACCGACGCCGACGACGTGGCACGCGAGGTGCGCGTCCACAAGGTCGAAGCAACCGGAGACCCCGGCAAGCGCCGTCCCATCGCCATCGCGCTGTGGGTGCTTGCCATCATCTTTGAGGTGCTGGCGCTTTTGGTATTCAACGGGACCATCACCAACATCCCCATCAACGCGACGGTATGCCTCGTGTTGCTCATCGTGCTCGACCTTGTGTGCGTGGTGATAGCTGGCCAGCTCTGGAAGCAGGCCAATCACATCGATCCGCCTTCCGAGGCTAACAAGGTGTCGTTCTTCCTCAAGTCGCAGCTGGGCGCCATCCTGTCTGCCGTGGCATTCGCGCCCATGATTGTGCTGATGCTTACCGACCAGAACGCCGACAGCCAGACCAAGAAGATCGGCACCATCGCCGCGGCCATCTGCCTGGCCATTGGCGTGGGCACCTCCATCGACTACCATCCCGTGTCTCAAGAGGACCTACTCGAGGCCGAGGAGACGGCTATCGCTCTGGGCGATGGCACGGTCTACTGGACCACCTATGGTCATAAGTATCATCTCAACCCGAATTGCCAAGCCATCATCAACTCGGCTGACATCTATCAGGGCGACGTGCAGGCAGCCTTCGAAGCGGGACGCACCCAAGCCTGCAAGTTCTGCGCTAATGCCAGCGGTTCTGACCTCTTGAAGGACCTTTCAACCGACGAAGACGAAGTAGGCGGAAGCGCCGTGGACGAAGCGATCGCAGAGGCCGAAGCAGAGATCGAAGAAGCTGCGTAACAGGTTTCACAGACAACAAAGGGACACGCCCTTTTTGCCCAGCTGGGCAAAAAGGGCGTGTCCCCTGACCCTAAAGATGAGTCAAGAGCGGCGGATTCCTGTCTCCCCCGAGGCGCACAATGGCCGCGTTGCACACGCGGGCGATTGGG
>CACXFC010000091.1 GCA_902766835.1 uncultured Coriobacteriaceae bacterium
ATGCGCGACCTGGCCACCGACGTGGCGTCGGTGGCCAGACTGAAGGCCTGCCCCTTGACTCATCTTTAGGGTCAGGGCGTGTCCCTTTGTTGTCATGATGAGCCAACGTGCCCAAGGCACGTCAAGCACCTAAGACTTAGAACTCGGCGTTGCCCACGGTGCGCGGATGCGGCAGGACGTCGCGGATGTTGCTCATGCCCGTGAGATACATCACCAGACGCTCGAAGCCCAAGCCAAAGCCAGCGTGGCGGCATCCACCGTAGCGGCGCAGATCAAGGTAGTAGCGATACTGCTCGGGATCCATGCCCAGCTCGGAGATGCGGCGCTCGAGCACATCCAGGCGCTCCTCACGCTGCGAGCCACCAATGATCTCGCCGATGCCCGGCACCAGACAGTCAGTGGCAGCCACCGTCTTGCCGTCGTCGTTCAGGCGCATGTAGAAGGCCTTGATCTCGGCCGGATAGTCGGTGACGAACACCGGCTGGCCAAAGTGCTGCTCGGTGAGGTAGCGCTCGTGCTCGGTCTGCAGGTCGCAGCCCCAGCTCACGGGATAGTCGAACTTGGCGCCCTTTGCCTGCGCCTCCTCGAGAATCTTGATGGCCTCGGTGTAGGTCACGCGCGAGAAGTCGGCGGTGGACACATGCTCCAGGCGCTCCAGCAGGCCCTTGTCCACAAAGCGGTTGAGCATGTTCAGCTCGTCAGGGCACTTCTCCATGACGGTACGGATCACGTACTTGAGCATGTCCTCGGCCAGGTTCATGTCGTCCTCAAGGTCCGCGAAGGCAATCTCGGGCTCGATCATCCAGAACTCGGCGGCATGGCGCTTGGTGTTGGAGTTCTCGGCACGGAAGGTGGGGCCAAAGGTGTAGATGTCGCCAAAGGCCATGGCAAAGTTCTCGCCCTGAAGCTGGCCCGACACCGTCAGGCTCGCCGAGTGGCCAAAGAAGTCCTTGCTCCAGTCGACCTCGCCGTTCTCAAGACGCGGCGGGTTGTCAACGTCAAGCGTGGTCACGCGGAACATCTCGCCTGCGCCCTCGGCGTCGGAGGTGGTGATGATGGGCGTGTGCACGTACAGGAACCCGCGGTCCTGGAAGAAGCAGTGGATGGCATGGGCCGCCACCGAGCGGATGCGGAACACCGCGCGGAAGAGGTTAGTGCGCGGGCGCAGGTGCTGCACGGTGCGCAGGAACTCTACGGTCGTGCGCTTCTTCTGCATGGGATAGCCCTCTGCCACCTCGCCCTCGATGTCGATGCGCGAAGCCTGCAGCTCGAAGGGCTGGGGACGGTCGGGTGTAAGCTCAAGGGTGCCCGTCACAATCAGCGCGGCGCCCACGCCAGTTGCGGCGATGGCGTCATAGCTGGCCAGCGACTCGCGGTTCATAACCACCTGCAAGTCCTTGAAGCAGCTACCGTCGTTCAGCGTGACGAAGCCAAAGTTCTTCATGTCACGGATGGACTTGACCCATCCGGCAACGGTCACGCTCTTTCCCCCAAGCTCCTCCGCATCGGCGTAGAGCTGCGCGATTCTCAGTCGATCCACGTTGTAACTCCTCGGTCTGCGCGCATACGGTGCACGCCCTCTTAATAGGCAACGCATTGATAATAGCGCTTTGCCTGCGTCTGGTGAGAAAGCCCGCGATTCTCCCATAGGCAGCTGTGACGATCGCGATGAGGACGAGCCGTTTCCCGTGGACCAGTCCGCACCAGCGGGCTTTCCTCGGCCGGTTTGGGCCGGAATCCGCGGACCCCTCGTCGACGGGTCCGCACCAGCAGGCTTTCCGTAGTCGATTTGGGCCGGAATCTGCGGACCTCTCGCCGGTTTACACAGGTACCTGTGTTTTATGGAGGGCCTATGTAGTCCGTGTTATCGCGAGGAATTTATACAGGTACCTGTTATTCTTTGGATGGCAACCAATTGACCCAACAGTCATGGAGGAATGTATGAATCAAGACAAACCCACCCAGGGCGAAGTGTCCCTCACCCGCAAGGTCAGCCGCATGGGCATGCTCATCCACCGCTACTACGAGGCAAAGGCCCAGCGTCACGGTGCAACGGGCGATCCGCTGCGCGGCCAGGGTCGCGTGCTTGCCCTGCTGAAGGCCAAGCCCGAGACCACCCAGCGCGAGCTGTCGTATCTGCTCGACATGCGCCAGCAGTCCCTGTCCGAGCTGCTCGCCAAACTCGAGGAGAAGGGCTTTGTGACACGCGAGAAGTCTGCCGAGGACGGCCGCGTGACGGTCGTGCGCCTCACCGACGCAGGCGCCGAGGCCGCCCCCTCCCCCAACGAGATGCGCGACAACGCCGACGCGCTCGACTGCCTCGACGACGACGAGCGCGCCCAGCTCGAGACGCTCACCGACAAGGTAACCACCTCGCTCGAGGGCAAGCTTGCCGAGATGGGCATCGACCCGCATCAGGGGCCGCGTGGTCCGCGCCCCGAGCGTGGCGATCGTGGCGAGCGCGACCGTGGGCCGCGCGGCGATCGCGGGGAGCGTCCCGACCGCGGGCCGCGCGGAGAGCGAGGCGGCCATGGCGAGCGTGGCTACCGTGACGACCGTGGTCCGCGTGGCGAGCGCAGCTATCGCCCGGGTCAGGGCCAGCGCAACGGCGCTCCGCATGACCGCGGCTTTGGCAACGGACGTGGCGGTCACGGTGGCCGTGAGCAGCGTGGACCGTGGCGTCCCGACGGCGGCCACAACATGCGCCAAGCCTAGAAGTACCTGAAGGAAGCAAAGGGACACGCCCTTCTTCGCCCCACGGGGCAAGGAAGGGTGTGTCCCTTTGCTTCCTTGTTACCTGCGCCTCGCATACTCCTGAGCAATCATCCCTGCCACCACCTCAAGCTGGTAGGGATGGCCCATCTGCTTGCCAGAGGAAGAGAAGAGCAGCCGTCCGCTCACGAAGGGCGGCAGCTTGTGCCGAGCGCCACACACGACCCAAATCTTGGGACGCGCGACGCGACGCATAGCCTCGCTCAGATCGTGCGAGTCGAAATAGCTTCCCGTATAGGAAAAGACGATGATGAGCTCGTCCGAACCTGCCTCGGCAATGCGCCGCAGCTGTTCCGCATGACTCACGCAAGTCTCTATGAGCTTACCCTGCATAAGCAGGTCTACCTGTAGGTCGACGGCCGCCGCTTGCGCCTTCAGCATGCCAAAGACCGACACCTTTTCATAGGCGATGAGGTCGTCCACCAGCTCCACCATGGCCTTGGCATCAACGCTTTGCGCCGCCTGCAGGATCGTCTCGCTCACCGCCTGGGCTAGCCCCATATCACCTTGGCTCTCCCCAACCACGGCTGCAGCTTCATATACCCTCGTTGACGTGCAGAACTCGCGCCGCAGCTCATCAAAGCTCTCAAAGCCGATATCGCGGCAGAAGCGCGACACCGAGCCTGCGCCAACGCTGCATTCCTGCGCGAGGCGCTTCACCGACAGCTCGCCCAGATCCTCCTGATGCGCAAGAAGATACCGAGCGATGTGGGCATTGGTGGAATCGTGGCGCTCGGTCGAGAGCGTGCCCAGAAGCGTCACGGTCAGCTTGTCGTAAATCATCGTCGTTCCTCCCACCAACGGCGGATGCCTCACCCTCTACGACATCATAAGCTGCTACGGTATAAGAAATTCAATCCCTTTTCCGAACGGGAGACACCATGAAACTCGGACTCGTTGGCACGGGTATGATCGTACGCAGCATCGCTCCTCACCTTGCCTCATGGGGTATCGAGGTGGGCGCCATTGCGGGCACGCCCCGCTCGCATGACACGACCGTCGAGCTGGCGGGAGAATACGGCGCCTCTGCGCACTACGACGATTACCACGAGCTGGTGCGAGACGAGGGCATCGATACGGTCTACGTGGGCGTTCCCAACTTCCTGCACTACGATGTGACCATGGCGGCCCTTGAGGCCGGCAAGGACGTCGTCTGCGAGAAGCCGCTTGCCGCAAACGAGCGCGAGGCCGCCGAGCTTGCCCGGTTTGCCAAGGAGCGGGGACGCTTCCTCTGGGAGGCGGTGGTCACCACGCGCCAGCCCAACTTCAGGCTCATACGTGACGAGCTGCTTCCGCGCATTGGCGCCATCAGGATGGTCATGGTCACCTACAGCCAGTATTCCAGCCGCTACGATGCCTTCCGTGCCGGAGAGGTGCTGCCGGCATTCGACCCTGCAAAGGCAGGCGGCGCCATCATGGACATAGGCCTCTATCCGCTCACATTCACCATCGGGCTCTTTGGCGAGCCGCAACAGGCCAGCTACCTGCCCAACATCCAGCGCGGCATCGACACCAGCGGCGTTATCACGCTCGATTACGGTTCGTTCAAGGCGATCAATGTGTGCGCCAAAGACTGCGGCGCGCCAAGCTTTGCCCAGATTCAGGGCGAGGACGGCTACATCCGCTCCGATTCGCAGCCCAACTCCTGCGGGGCGCTGACGCTGCACCTCAACGATGGGACCGAGGAGCACTACGACCGCTCGCTGCCCGTGATGTGGGAGGGCGAGTTCCGCGAGTTCCTGCGTCAGCAGCAGGAGGGAGACATCGAGCAGTGCTACCGCGAGCTCGACACGAGCCTGCTGGTAAGCCGCGTGCAGAACAGCGTGCGCCGCGAGGCTGGCGTGCTCTTCCCCACCGACGAGGTGGAGTAGCGGCAGCGACAATTAAGGGACACGCCCTTTTTGCCCAGCTGGGCAAAAAGGGCGTGTCCCTTAGTTTCCCTTAGTTTCCAGCAGCTGCCTTAGTACAGCTCGTCACGCTTCCACTCGACGAGGCAGGAATCGAAGCCGGCGATGACCTCGTCCTCGTTCATGTGGCGGCCAATAACCACCAGCTTGTTCATGCGGTCGCCCACCTCGGGGTCCCACTGCTCGAGGATCTCGGGGTTCTCGGCCAGGATCTTCTCGCGCTCGGCCTCGGGCGCGGAGTCCACAAACAGGCCGTTTTCCTGCAGGTGAATCTGATGGCCCGCCTGCTCGAACACGTAGGCCATGTTGGGATCGTCGGCAAACCAAGCAACGCCCTTGCAGCGAATGATCTCGTCCGGCCAGTTCTGGGCAAACTTCTGCAGCAGGTCCACGTCAAAGGGCTTGCGGCGCTCGTACACGAAGGTCGTGATGTCGTACTCCAGCACCTCGGGGTCCTCGTGCTCCTCGGGATGCTCCATGGCATCCATCCATGCAGCAGACTCGTAGGCATGGTCGAAGTCGAAACGGTTGGTGGAGAGCATCTCGTCGATGTCCACCTTGCCGTGGTCGGCCTCGACGATCTTGGCCTCCTTCTGCAAGCTGCGCACCAGCGCGCGCAGCTCGGCCATCTGCTCGGGCGTCACGAGGTCGCTCTTGTTGAGCACCAGCGTGGTGCAGAACTCGATCTGCTGGATGAGCAGGGCCTCGATGTCGTCCTCGTCGATGTCGTCGGCCAGCAGGTCACGGCCACCGTGGAACTGGTCGAACATGCGCGCGGCGTCCACGACGGCAATGATGTTGTCGAGGTCGATCTTGATTCCGCGGGCAGCCTCCTGCTTGCAGAAGTTGTCGATGGTGAAGGCGATGGGGATGGGCTCGCAGATGCCCGATGCCTCGATAATGATGTGGTCAAACTTGCCCGACTCGGCAAGCTCGGTCAGCTGGCGGGCAAGGTCGTCGGCCAGCGTGCAGCAGATGCAGCCGTTGGTGAGGGGCACGAGGTTCTCGTCGGCCTTGTTGACCACGCCGCCCTTGGCGATGAGGTCGGCGTCGATGTTGACCTCGCCGATGTCATTGACGATGACGGCGGCACGCACGCCACGGTCGTTGGCCAGGATGTTATTAAGCAGAGTCGTCTTACCGGCGCCAAGATAGCCGGTAATGAGCGCGATGCGCACGGGGTTTGTGTTAGGCATTGCCACACCTTCCTCTAGGCTGACGTTTCACAAGAGCAAAGTATACCCACCTCAACACGGCCGGCCGTCCACGGCTGCAGCATCCGCAACGAACCGACACGACGGCCCGCATCCGGCTATCCACACAACATCACCTCTGCCTCGCGGCACTTTTGCCCTACGATAGAGACACACCCTTTGAGAGGAGCACGCATGAGCAACCTCGGCAGCACGTTTCGTTCCTACGTTCTCTCTTCGCCCCTTCCGGGTGGCACGATTGAGCAAGTTGACAATGACCACATTGCCCTCACGGTAGACCACGCACGTGGCGAGGTGAACTTCTACGACCTTGGCGAGGAGTTCCCGGAGGTCGTTGAGCTGCGCATTGTTGACCCCGACTATCCTGACGACGCCAAGTTCTTCCTTCACTTCGAGCTTGAAAGCGAGGAGCGCGCCGAAGAGCTCTTTACCGAAATGCTGGAGGAGCTTTCCGAGCAGGGTTCCTTTGAAACGCGTCGCGTGCTGCTCTGCTGCACGTCGGGCCTCACCACCACCATGTTTTCCAACAAGCTCCAAGATGCGGCAGACACGCTCTCGCTCGATTACTCCTTCGAGGCCATTCCCCTGCAGCAGGCCATCAACGAGGGCGGCAACTTCGATGCGGTCCTTCTGGCGCCACAGGTGGGCTATCAGCGCAACGCCGTGGCCGAAGCCTTCCCCGACGCCGCCGTTGTGGAGATTCCGCCCAAGGTCTTCGCTTCATATAACACCGGCGCCACCCTCAAGATGGTCATGCACATGCTCTCGGACAACACCGTCTACCCCAGCGAGAGCGTCGACGAGCTCAAGATCAAGCGCGACATGGCCAACAACAAGCGGATCATGGTCATCACCTGCGTGCGCAGGCCCAAGAACGGTTGGACGGGATGGCGCATCTACGACCACGGTGAGATTGTGGCATCGGGCAGCATCACCAAGCGCAAGCCCACGTGGCGCGACGTGGAGGACATCATCGCCACGCTTCACGTGAAAGGTATGTCTGTCAGCGACCTTGACGCCATCGGTGTTGCCGTGCCAGGCATCGTCAACAAGGGGTCGGTGGCGTTCAGTGGCTTCAGTGGCTACGGCGACTACGAACTGGGGCGAAAGATTGCCGAACGCTACGGGGTCAAGGTCTATGTCGACAACAACGCCAACGCCGCAGCAGTGGGCTGCTACGTGAGCCAAGATGTCTACGACTCGGTTGTGCTCCACACCCAGCAGACCGGACACCTCATTGGAGGCCAAGGCATCGTCGTCGACGGACACCTGCTCAAGGGCCATGGCAACTACGCTGGCCAGTTGAGCCCGCTCTTCCGCGCCATCAATGGCATCGACGCAAAGCGCGATTGGGACCTCGCCTGGACGCCCGAGGGCATGCGCAGCATAGTCGCCCCCATGCTGGCGGCCGACATCTCGCTCGTTGCGCCCGACGCAATCTATGTGGCTGTCGACCTGCTCTACGACATGGACGTCTTGCGCGAAGACATCGCCGCCTACTTTGGCAGCGAGACGGAGTTCATCCCCGACGTCTATCGCGTGGAAGACTATCGCGAGCTCATCGCCCTCGGCGAGCTGGCACTCTGCCTGCAGAAGCTGAATCATCCGCGCCCGCATCGCAAGCACTAAGCGCGCACTGGGACAAGCAATTAAGGGACACGCCCTTCTTTGCCCCGCGGGGCAAAGAAGGGCGTGTCCCTTAATTTGCCCAAAGGAGCTACACCCTGCCCCTTTGGCATGAGTTCGTTACTCGAAGACTGCCCAGGCACGCACCGGCAAACCGGTGGCTCCCTCAATGCGCGGATAGGCAATGAAGATCAGCGCGCCCGTGGCAGGCAGCTGGTCGAGGTTGTCCATCAGCTCAACCTGGAAGCGGTTGGTTGAAAGAATCAGGCGCTCGCAGGCAAGGTCGTCTTCCTTCACGGCCTCGGGCGAGGCGTCGGTGTCGAAGGTCTCGTGCCCGATGGCCGCAATGTTGCGCTCCTCAATGAGGAAGCGCAGCACCGGCAGGCTCCAGCCCGGGGCATGCTCGCCACCTTCCTCGTCGAAGTTGTTGAGCGCGTCGTTGTCCGGCCAGCGATGGCACCAACCGGTGCACAGGGCCACGAACGTTCCCGCGGGGATCGTGCCATGCTCGGCCTCAAAGGCCTCGATGTCAGCCATGGTAATGGCATATTCCGGGTTCTTTGCCACCTTGTCGCGGATGTCAATCACCACCAGCGGCAGCACGTGATCGGCAACAGAGAAGATCTCGGGGCCCGGGCCGCCCTCAATGAAGTGATTGGGGAAGTCGATATGCGTACCAAACTGCCCGGGGAACTTGAAGGTGTGGATGCGACAACGCAGCATGGGGTTCTCGTAGTCGAAGACTGTCTTGCACAGCTCCACCGATCCCTCGGGAATTCCGCTCCAGAAGGGACTCTCATTGTTCAGAACATGGGAGAGCTCAACCCAGTGGCAGTTCTTTAGTTCGTCAAGCGTATTCCAAAGACTCATCATCAACCCCCTCATCAGACCTATGAACCGTGCTTCATTTGTACCATGGTATCTCAATATGCCTTGCTCCAACCACTCCGTTATTCGATAACCGAGGCATTGTCAGTCCTTATATGGGTTCAATCAATGCATTGCTTGTATAGAATGTACGAAACGCAACTGCCTTTCGCACACTATGGAGGTGCACCTTGCATCCCATACAGACAAACCGCGCTCACGGGCGCACTTACCTCCCCGTTATCATCCTGCTTCTCTGCCTAAGCCTGCTGGGGACATTCCCACGTGACGCATATGCGCGCACGGAGGCCGCCAGCACGGACGGAGACGCAACGGCGCTGGCAAACTCGAGTCGCTCCGTACCGAGCAACATGCACAGCACCGAATTCGAAGACATCCTCATAACCGGCGTTCCCCAGGAAGAGCAGATCGATGAGGCAGCCGCCGAGGAAGAGATCATCGTTCACTCGGGCATGAGCCTGCGCTCGTCGCAGGCGGTGCTCGACTACTTCTCGGTGTACAGCGACTCCCCCTTCCGCAAGCCCGCCACCACCTACAACCACAAGCTCGCGCGCATGTCCATCTGCATGGCCACCTGCGCAAACCGCCCCATTCCCTACAGCAGCAACATCACGCTCAAGCCCGACCAATACCTCGTCCAATACCTGCAGGACTGTGGGTTCACCAACCTGCGCGAGGACGACTATGACAAGACCCCCTCGCTCTACACCGTTGCCACCGCCATGGGCAGCAAGAAGATCACCGACGAGAACGGCGAGGAGTTCACCCTCATTGCCGTCGGCGTCTGTGGCGGCAACTACAAGAAGGAGTGGCTGTCGAACGTCACACTGGGCCTAGGCGCACGCCACCAGGGCTTTGACAGCGCGGCGCGCATGGTCACCGACCGCATCTTTGGCTATATGGGCAGCAACCACATATCGGGACGCGTGAAGATCTGGATTGCCGGCTTCAGCCGCGCCGCAGCCGTCTCCAACGTCACGGCCGCAAACCTGGTGGATTCGCAGGCCTTTGCCAAGGAAGACATCTATGCCTACACCTTTGCCACGCCGCGCACCACGAAGGACTACGGCCCAGAGGGCTACGAGAACATCTTCAACATCGTGGGACCCATGGACATGGTTCCCCAAGTGGCACCTGCCGCCTGGGGCTTTGGCCGCTATGGCAACGACCTGGTCCTTCCCGGAAAAGAGACCGACAGCCACTTTGCCGAGAAGTACGCCCTCGTGCAAAAGGGCTTCAAGGAAATGTATGGGAGCGTTACCAACTACAACCCAAAGCTCAACTTCTGTCTGCGCCTCCTCATAGGCCTTACCGAACAGATCGTCACCTGCCAAGAGGAGTACGACACCGAGGCGCAGGAGAACATCCTCAGCATCTTGGAGGACAAGTCACCCAAGAACGTGCTGCGCGTCCTGCGCAGGTTGATGGTCAACACCAAAGATGACCCCGAAGACAAGAAGGTCCTCGAAGATCAGCTCGTCGAGTTTATGGGCAGAATTGCCACGGGAATCATCCTGGGCGATGACCTCGAAGAGAACGCCAACATGGGCACCACGGGGTCGCGCCTCTTCCACGAGCACATAGAGGACCTCTACCTCATGTGGCTCAACGCCGGCCTCACTCCCGAGCAGCTCTTTGACCACCCCAACACCTTCACCTACCTCATGGTTATGGGACGGCCCAGCCTTGTGGTCGAGGACGCCTCAACGGGCGAGGAGCTGTATGCGGTCTCCGGTGAGGGCGAAGTGACGCAGCTCGAAGCCGCCAAGCAGCGCAACCTGTCGCTTGCCATCGAGATCTTCCCCAACGGGCGAATCGAAGAGACGCTGTTCCTGCTTGCCTTGCCCCATGACGCAGATTATCGGGTCAGATGGACGATCGAGCACACAGAGTACCCGGTCTTTGCTTGGGCGATGCCAAGTACGATTGCCATCAAGCCCCTACTGCCCACCTACAACCGCGCTCAGCTTTCCGATAGCGCATCGGCCAGTGACCTCCACATTGGAGACACCGGCATTGCCTATGAGGCATATGGCGACCAAATTGTCACCGAGGAATCTATGTATCAGGAGGTCCCCACCTCGATACTGACCTGGCTCATGGGCGTCGACCACGTCGAGGGCGGCTGGCGCGCAACTATCATGCGCAACATCCTGCTCGTCTGCCTTCTGCTCATCCTCTTCCGCGCAATAGTGGCAACCATCAACCGCTGGGGCAGTGACGAGCACTGGCAGTTCCGCTTCATCTTCAGCTCCCTTGTCATGATTGGCCTTGTTGAGAGCGAGGCATCGTACTGGCTCTTTGCCGCAAACCCCATCATTCGCTTCGCATGGAAGGCCTTGGCAGGCGCCGCAGTCCTGGGCTACTGCATCTGCTGCAGGCAGAAGGGCAGCAAGTGGTTCTGGGGTATCTTCTGGAGCATGGTGCTCTGCACGGCGGGCGACCTTGCCATCAACTTCTGGTTCCTGCCAGGCGTGGCCCTCTTCGCCTTTGCGCACGTCTTCCTCATCTGGCTCTTCCAGAGGATCCGCCCCCTTCCGAAGCCCCTGTGGTTCTGGTGGGCCATCCTCTCGCTTACCACCGCCGTTGCTGCCTATCAGCTTGCCCCCACAACAAACCAGATGCTGCGCTTTGGCGTGGCGGCCTATCCGCCCATACTCATCCTCATGCTGATGACCGGGCAGCAGCAAGCTGGCAACCTGCGTTTGGGGTCGTTCATCTTCTTCGTGTCCGACTCGCTCCTGGGACTCTATTTTGCCAACGGACAAGACCCCTACGTCCACATGGCATATATGGCGCTGTACTACCTCGCCCTGCTCATCATGTGCCGCTCGCTCATTGACGAGCAGGTGTTCATCGCAAAGGATGGGCGCCTGAGTATCACAGCGCGCCTGAAGAAGCTCTTGGGCCTTAAGGATGGCGGCATTTCCTCCGGAATCGAAGAGCTGGCTGGCGCAGTTAGCGACACGATCACCGACTAGGAACGAAGACACCCGTGCGAGCGCTGGGGGAGTGCCCCTTTCCGCACATGCGTGTGCCCTAGGGTCGGTTCTCGCGGCACATGGGACACTCCCGCCGGAGGCATCTGTCCCACTTGGGACACTCCCGCCGGAGGCATCTGTCCCACTTGGGACACTCCCCCAGCGCACGCTAGGCATCCCAGTGAATTCGTTATGCGTACCGGTCGTCTGGCGCAACTCCTCGCCCGCCCAGCAGCTCGCAGAGACCGTCGTGGGCAGCGCGCACCTCCGCAGGCACATCAACATGCACCACAAAGTCTCGCCCGCGAGGGCCATAGCCCTGCTCGTCGTCGGTGAGTCGCTCGACCTCGCCCATCAGCATCTTCAGGTACACATCCATGGGCCAGATGCCCTCAGGAGCGCGCGACCATGTCAGTTGGCCATCAACGCAGGCAAGCTCCGCCTCATAGGCTGCCCAGTTCAGCATGGTTGTCGCAGAAAAGGCGGTACGCTCGGACGCCTGCCGCTGCCACGTGGCTCCCATGCGGCGCTGCATGATGGCGTCTTGGCACAAGACCACGCTCGTTGGAGAAAACCCACGCTCCTCAAGCATGTCCAGCAGGTACGTGATGTTGTTGCCGCAGTTGGTAGACCTCGTCTCGAGGAAATCGGCCTGCAGGCCATGGCAGTGCCCAAGCACGGCATTCAGCATTTCGGCCTCGCTGGCAACGTAGGGCTCCAGGCTCGTCACCTGTGGGTCATTCCATTCGTCGCGCTTATGTGCGAAGGCCTCATCGAGCCAATAGGTGGCACGTCCCCGGCCACCCACAATGGCGTACTGGCGCGCAACGCCGGTTTGCATGGCGCGGGCGAGTTCGTCAACCAAGCCTATAACGCCGCCGCCAAAGAGCACGAACAGGTCAACCGACTCGCCTTCCGCTCCCCTGCCACACGCCTGCGGCAAATTGCCCAACTCCTGCACATCGCGCACGCCACACCACCGCACGATGACGTTTGCCAGCCGAGCCACCTCGGCACATTGATCCGCATTCACGTGTCTGCCTCCTTGCTTGGCATCGATGGGCAATTGGGGGACACGCCTTTCCCCAATAGAGACTTATCATTAAGACTAACCCAACGCCGCACCAATCAGTCGAAGGGATTGCCCATGCCAACAGAGCGCTACCAGGACCTCAACGCACGCATCATTAGCTCGTGGGCAGACGAGGGGTGGGAGTGGAGCCGCCCCATAGATCACGACACCTTCCTGCGTGCCACGCAAGATGACTGGCACATTGTCCTCACACCGACCGTCCCCGTTCCCCGCACGTGGTTCCCGCCACTCGAGGGCGCCGAGGTGCTCGGCCTTGCTGCGGGAGGCGGCCAGCAGATGCCCATCCTTACCGCCGCGGGCGCACGATGCACGGTGCTTGACTACTCCCCCGCCCAGCTTGAGAGCGAGCGCATAGTTGCCCAGCGCGAAGGCTACGACATTGCCATCGTGCAAGCCGACATGACCAAGCCCCTGCCCTTTGCCGATGCCAGCTTCGATATGGTGGTCAATCCCGTGAGCGTGTGCTACGTGCAAAAGATTGAGCCCATCTGGCGCGAGGTGGTGCGCGTCCTGCGCCCGGGTGGCGTCTTCATCGCGGGCTTTGACACCGGCTACAACTACATCACCGACGAAGCCGAGGAGCGCATCGTGCGCGGGCTTCCCTACGACCCCATCGCCAACCCCCAACTGCTGGAGCAGGATGACCCCGAAGAGTACGGTGTGCAGTTCTCGCACACGCCGGGCGAGATACTCTCCAGCCTGCTGCGTGCGGGGCTGGTGATTGACGACGCCTACGACGACGTCAACGGCGAGGGTCGCCTCTCTGAGCTGGGCATTCCCACCATGCTGGCCATACGCGCCCACAAGGCGGGCTAAGCAGGCAGCGCCTGGCACGCGCAATGATAGCCACGCCAGATGGCTCCGTCGTTTTTATGCGCCGATTTGGACAAATACCGCCTCATTTGGGCCGTAATATGTCCAAATCGGCGCATAAAACGTTGCGCATGATTGCCCGTGGCGCCCTGGCTTGTTTGCATCTTTGTGGCAGGATGGCCGTCATACGGCGGGACACCCTACAATGTGGAGGCACCGAATTCCCCTGCGTCTTGGAGGAGCCTCCCCATGCAAGAGATGATTGACATCTACGACGGCAACCGCGCACTCACCGGCATCACCATCCCTCGCGAGGGAGCCTTCCTCACCGAGGGGCAGTACATGCTCTACGTGCTTGCGCTCATCGAGGACGCAAAGGGCCGCTTCCTCATCACGCAGCGTTCGATGGACAAGCATTGGGGAGCCGGCTGGTGGGAGGTCACCGGCGGCGGGGTGCGCGCCGGCGAAAGCTCGCTGGAGGCCGTGCGCCGCGAGGTGCCCGAGGAAGTCGGCCTCGAGCTGCCCAACGTTTCGTACGCCCCCGTCTACAGCTACGAGAACGTCGACCTCAAGCGCGGCGACAACTACTTCGTCGACATCTACCACATCAAGCTCGACTTCACGGAGGCAGACGTTTCGCTTCTCGATGGAGAGGCAATCGACTTCCGCCTGGCCAGCTGGGACGAGATCAGCAAGCTTGCGGAGAACGGCACCTTCCTGCACTACGAGCGCCTTCGTCAGGCACTTCAGGCGGACGGAACGCTCTAGGCTTGGATTCGCGTGGATGAAGGGCATATCCCCCCGTTCACGCACCATCAACGAGCCTAGACTCAGCCCTCTTCCAAAGCCTTCTGCAGCAAGGCGTCAACGTTGGCCCCCAGGCCGTCCAACCCCCAAGCCGCAACACAGTCGATACGCGGAATGTGCCAGAACCGTTGCGCGAGCGTGTGCACATAGCCAAAGGCATGGTCGTCGAGCGCATCGACCTTTGCGCCACCCGCCGTGGTCACGTACGTCAGCCTCTTCGCTCCAACAAGGCTCACGTAGGCGCCCGTCTCGTCCACGTCGAAGGTGACACCTTGGCTGCATACCAGCTCAAGGTAGGCGTGAAGCTTGGCCGGAATGCCATAGTTCCAAAACGGTGCGGCAACCAGAATCTCGTCGGCCTGGGCAAACTGCTTGGCCAAAGTAAACATCGGGTGAGTGTAATCGCCCTGCTTCACCGCGCGGCTGTACTCAGCCAGTGCATGGGGGCCCAATGCATCAAGAGGGCAAACGTCGAGCTCGGACAGCATCACGCGGCAGGTCTCCCCCTCGTATGCGCGACGCTCCAGCCACATGCTGGCAAGGCGCTCGGTACGTGAGCCCTCACGAAAGCACCCATTCACATAGAGCAGCATGGCACCCCTCCAAAGCTCGATGCAGGCAGGCCCGATACAAAGACTGCCCACAACCATACGGTCATGGGCAGTCTAGCAGAGCAAACCTCGTACGAGCGCTTACGCCATCATCTCGGCGAAGTCAGCCAGAACGCCGGGGATGTCAATCTGCTGCGGGCACACCGCCGCGCAGCTGCCACAGCCAATGCAGGCGCTGGGCTGCTTGTCGGCAGGGAGCGCACCCAGGGCCATGGGCGCGATGAAGCCGCCGCCAGTGAACTTGTGCTCATTATACAGCGAGATGAGGTGAGGAATGTCCAGCTCCATGGGGCAGTGGTTGGTGCAATAGTGGCATGCGGTGCAGGGCACGCCAGTAGCCATGGTATCGCCGATGCCCAGGATGGCATCCCACTCCTCCTTGGAAAGGGGCTTGTCCTCGTTCCAGGTGGCAATGTTCTGCTGGAGCTGCTCCATGTTGGACATGCCCGAGAGCACCATCGTGATCTGCGGCACGCTCTGCAGGAAGCGGAAGGCCCAGGCGGGAATGGTCTCGTCGGGGCGCAGGGCCTTGAGCTGGGCCTCGTACTGCTCGGGCAGGCTTGCCAGCTTGCCGCCGCGCAGGGGCTCCATCACCCACACGGGAATGTTGTACTGAGAGAGCAGCGCCACCTTGTCGGCGTCCTTCTGGAAGTGCCAGTCGATGTAGTTGAGCTGCAGCTGGCAGAACTCCATGTCCTTGCCATAGGCCTCGAGGAAGGCGGTGAGCACAGGCAGTGCGCCGTGGCAGCTGAAGCCCAGGTGACGGATGCGGCCGTTCTTCTTCTGCTCGAGCAGGTAGGCAATGGTTCCAAACTTGTCATCAGCCAGATAGTCGTCGATGTTGCTCTCGGTCACGTTGTGGCACAGGTAGAAGTCGAAGTACTCGACGCCGCACTTCTCAAGCTGCTTCTCAAAGATCTCCTCGACCTTGCCAAAGTTGCTGTTGGCATAGCCGGGGAACTTGGTGGCCAGATAGAAGCTGTCACGCGGATACTTCGCCAGCGCGCGACCCAGCACCTCCTCGGAATGGCCGCCATGGTAGCCCCAGGCGGTGTCGTAATAGTTGATGCCCTGCTCCATGGCATAGTCAACCATGGCAGCGGCAGCGGGCTCATCGATGGTGTGGTCGTCGCCGTCAATCACCGGCAGGCGCATGGCGCCCAGGCCAAGACCCGAAAGCTTCAGATCCTGGAAGTCGCGATAAATCATGGTTGCTCTCCTCTCTATCATGCCGGCAGATGCCTGCCGGCTCACAATCCCCCGCTCCAATTGTGCCAGTTCGGGCTCACATGTGCCAATACTCATAGCATCTAGCTTGTCATACGCTACGCGCATGGTTAAACATAGAGCGCGAGGCAGAGACCGCAAAAGTGGCAAAAATACGGCGAAATGGCAATCAATTTTTTGCCGCACAGACTTACCTATCCTAGCCGCCGATTCATACAATCGTAAACTCGCAGGTAAATAGTCTCATGCAAATACTCCGACAACGCGCGATGGCCGCCAAGAAGCAGCACGCAGAATAGAGATTGCCATTTCGCTGATTTTTTGCCACTTTGGATGGCGTTGCCTCATGGTTCATGCCATGGGGCCTTTTGCGAGACAAGCTTTTCCGCAAAAGGCCCCGTTCGGTCGTCAGCGCTGCGCGAATCCGCCTGGAAGCACTCCCGCGCTACGCAAGATCTTCTCCGTCGCTCGCAATGCACTTTGCGTACCAGTAGAAGCTGTCCTTGCGACTACGGTCGAGCGTGCCCTTGCCCTCGTCGTCCATGTCCACATAGATGAAGCCGTAGCGCTTGCGCATCTCGCCGGTGCCGGCAGAAACGACGTCGATGCAGCCCCAGGTGGTGTAGCCGATGAGGTTGACGCCCCAGTCGATGGCACGCTGCATGGCCTGCACGTGTTGACGGAAGTAGTCGATGCGGTACGGGTCGTGGATGGATCCGTCCTCCTCCACCGTATCGAAGGCGCCCAGGCCGTTCTCGGTGATGATGATGGGCAGATGGTAGCGGTCGTTGACCACCTCAAGGTAGTAGGTGAGGCCGGAGGGGTCGGTCGACCAGCCCCAGTCTGAGTACTGCAGGTAGGGGTTGCGCACGCCGGCGGACATGTTGCCGCCGACCTCCTCCACGTCGGTGTGGGTGGTCACGTTCTGGCTCATG
>CACXFC010000092.1 GCA_902766835.1 uncultured Coriobacteriaceae bacterium
AGGCGGGACTTGAACCCGCACGCCCTTTGAGTAGGCACTAGCACCTCAAGCTAGCGCGTCTGCCAATTCCGCCACTCCGACGTGCGTTAAGCGCAAGAGATACAATAGCACGCCTGCCCGCCCAGCGCAACGACTTTTTTCTGGCAAGGGAAAAATTGATGAAGGTACATGTGTGGGCTTGGCCTGGGGGGCATTTCGAAGAGGTGATACTGCTTCTTGCAATTAGGGGACACGCCCTTTTTTGCCCCGAGGGGCAAAAAAGGGCGTGTCCCCTAATTGCCAATTGGCCCCGGCGCGCGCCGTGCCCCTAAATGCGGCTTTTGGCGGATAATAGTGAGCGCAGGCAATCTTTGCAACTCGGGAGAGGGGTTCGCATGCTGGCCGACCGACGCAACGCACCCATCCGCTCGCTCCTCATCGCGGCGGCCGTGGTCGCGCTCGTCTTTGCGCTGGCAGCCTGCGCACGCCCGCACAAGCCGGGCGCCGCAAGCTCGGTAGACTCCGAAAACACCGACTTCAAGGCCGCCGTCTTCTACTACGACTACGACGACGTCTACATCAGCTCGGTGCGTAACGCCCTCACCGCCGACCTCGCCTCCCAGCAGATTGCCTATCAGGAATACGACGCAGACCACGACCAGATGACCCAAAACACCCAGGTCGACAAGGCCATCCAGAATGGCGCCAACGTCTTGGTGGTCAACATCGTCAACAGTGGCAGCGCCGAGAAGACAGACGTCATCTGCCAGAAGGCGGACCGGGCAAACATCCCCGTCATCTTCTTCAACCGCCCCATCGAGGAGGAGGGCTACGAGGGGGTCATCCTCGACTACTACGAAGACATCGCCTTCGTGGGCACCAACTCGGCCGAGGCGGGCCACCTCCAGGGGCAGATGATCGGGCAGTACCTTGTGGATCACTACGAGCAGACCGACCTCAACGGTGACGGCCGCATCTCCTACGCGCTTTTCAAGGGCGAGGCGGCAAACGTCGAGGCCATCTATCGCACCAGATACTCGGTCGAGGACGCCAATGCCATCCTCGCCGAGAAGGGATACCCTCCCCTCGCCTACTTCGACGCCTCGAGCGTCGACAAGTTCCAGCTTGACCTCACCGGTTCGTGGACCAAGGAATCGGCGCAGAACTACCTGCTCACCGATCTGTCCCGCTTCAACGCGGAGAATGGCAACATGATCGAGCTGGTGATAGCCAACAGCGACGCCATGGCTGAGGGCGCTATCCAAGCCCTGCAGACCTACGGGTACAACCTGGGCACGGAGGATTGCACCACCATCCCCGTCTTTGGCGTGGACGCAACCGAGGCGGGCCGCCAGCTCATTGCCTCCGGCATCATGACGGGCACCATCTCGCAGGACGCCGATGCCATGGCGGAGTGCATCTGCAAGATGGTCCAGAATGCGCAAGGTGGCCACGACCTGCTCCGCGGCATGGACTCCTATCCGCGCGACACCGAGTACGGCCGGAAACGGATGATCCTTCTGCCCTACTCCATTTACAGCCCCGAGGAGCCTACCGCGAGCGAGTAAGTCAGCGGCAATTAAGGGACACGCCCTTTTTTGCCCCGCGGGGCAAAAAAGGGCGTGTCCCTTAATTGCCGCTTAGTTGCCCGCTGACTCAGCCAGCGCTTGCCTGCGATGCGCCAGACCCCAACGCCTCGTGCCCAGCGCCTCAAATTCCTGTAGCACCTCGTTGATTACGGCGCCCATCATGAGGAAGTAGCAGCTGAAATACAGCCAGAACATCACCAGCGTGAGCGTGGTGAGGCTTCCGTAGGCCGAGAAGCCATTGAACCGCCCCACGTAGACGGTAAGCACGCTCGAGAGCATCATGATCGCGAAGACGGCAAACAGCGCCCCGGGGATCTGCGCGAAGAAGTTGAGGTTGCGCCGGGGAAGAATCTTGTACAGCACCGCTATAGAAATGACCCCGATGAGCATGGTGTACGCAAGGTCGATGGTGGCCGAAAAGGTGGAGAGCGATATGCCGGCCGGCCGGTTTCGGATGAGGAAGATCTTGAGGGGGCGCCAGGCTATGGTGCTGCCCGCGATGAAGACTGCCACGGCGAAGGCAAGGCCGGTGCAGGCAATCGACCAGAGCCGCACGACAACCCAGTTGCGCGAACCCTCCTTGCTGCAGATGGTGTCGAGGCACTGCACCATGGCATGCATGACCTTGGAAATGGTCCAAAGCGTGGTGACCACGGTGATGGGCACCAGCTCCGACGAGGCCGAGTAGACCTCCTGGAGCAGGCCGTGCAGGGTGGTGAGCAGGTAGTCGGGAAAGACGCTGTCGATTGCGTAGAGGATGCTCTCCTGGCTGATGGGGGCCACCCTGATGAGCTGGAGAAAGAGTATGACCATGGGAAAGACGGTCATCAGGATGAAGAAGGCAATCTGGGCGGAGTAGGCACCGACGCGGTCGGAGGAGGACTTGGCCAGCACGCGCATGACAAACCTCATGGGCGGAAGGTCGAGGACCTTCTTCACAACCTCCGTTACCCGCTTGATTGCCTGCTCGAGCATCAGATTCCTTCCATCAAAGGCAACTCCCATCATAGCGAAAGGAGCTGTGTTTGGTCGGCACGTGTGTGTCAACGCCTCCGGGCCCCTGACACACCCGCAAAAGCGCACACGGATGTGCCGCGAGAACCGACCCCAAGGCACACGGGTGAGCGGAAAGGAGCACGCACTGGCACATTGGGCTCAACGTAAAACGGGGAGGCCGCCCCGAAGGACGGCCTCCCCTGCTTCCGCTTTTGCCTGGATACTAGGCGAGGGTGGTGTAGTGGAAGAACTTGTAGCCCAGAGGAATGGAGAAGAAGCCCTGGACGTTCTTGCTGATCATGTACACGTCGGTGTAGAAGTAGAGCGGGCAGATGGCGCCGGTGCTCATGAGCAGGTCCTCGGCCTTGTGCATGAGGGCGTAGCGCTTCTCGTTGTCGGTCTCCTTCTTGACGGCGGAGATGATCACGTCGTAGGTGTCGGCCCAGGTGCCGTTCTCGACCTTGGTGTCATAGCCGTCGATGTCGGTGAGGTCGATGCTGTAGGCAGCAACGTCCTTGTGAGCGCCCTTGCCAAACTGGCAGTCGTTGTTGCCGGAAGCGGACACCCACATGTCGAGGAAGCAGATGGGGTCGGTATAGTCGGCAATCCAGCCGTTACGAGCCACGGAGAAGTCGCCGCTCTTACGGGTGTTCAGGAAGGTGTTCCACTCCTGGTTCTCGAGGTTCATCGTGATGCCAACCTGAGCCATGGCGCTCTGCAGGTACTCACCGATGGCCTTGTGGCCCTCGTCGGTGTTGTACAGGTAGGTGAGGCTCGGGAAGTCGGTGAACTTGCCGGCAGCATCGTCGAAGGTGTAGTACTTCTTGAGGATCTCGACGGCCTTGTCATAGTTGGCCTGAACATCCTCGGGCTTGACGCTGTAGTAGCCGCCGCCAGGCTCGGTACCAGCGGTCTCGGTGAAGTCGGTGCCGTCGGGGTTCTTCATGCCAAGGGCGACGAAGGAAGCCGCGGGGATCTGGCCAGCCTGGCCGATCTCGTCGACGATGTAGTTGCGGTCGAACAGCAGGCCAATGGCGTTGCGGATCTCGGCCTTGGCAGCCTCGGCCTCAGCGCCGGAGAGCTTGGTGCCGGCGGGCAGGATGTCCTCGTTCATGTTCCAGGACACGTAGTAGGTGCCGATCTGGCCGTCAACCTTGTACTCGTCGGGATACTTGTCCTTCAGAGCGGCCATCTCGTTGGTGGGAACGCTGTCGATGAGCTGCCAGGTGCCGTTCTCGAAGTTGGAGAGCATGTTGTTGGCGTCGTCGGACAGGTAGAACTCGATCTTGTCCATGGTGACGTTGGCGGCGTCGTGGAAGTTCTCGTTCTTCTCGATGGTGATGACGGAGTTGTGGTCCCAACCGGTCATCTTGTAGGCGCCGTTGGAGACGTAGGTGCTGGGGTCGGTGGCCCAAGCCTCGTTGGAGACGACGTCCTCGCGCACGGGGAAGAACACGGGGAAGGCCAGCAGCTCGTTCCAGTAAGCGATGGCGTTGGCGAGGGTGACCTCGAAGGTCTTGTCGTCGATAGCCTTGACGTTGAGCTGAGCAGCCTCATCCTCCTCGGAGTAGCCGTCAACAGCCTCGAACATGTAGTAGTAGTCGCCACCGGTGGCAACATTGCCGGCGCGCTGCCAAGAGAAGGCGAAGTCCTTGGCGGTGACGGGCTGGCCGTCAGACCAAGCGCAGCCGTCCTTGATGGTGTAGGTGTAGGTGACGGTGCCGTCGGGATTCTCGACGCCCTCGACGAGCTCCTCGGCGCAGTCGGGAACGATCTCGTACTTGTCGCCATTCATCTCCCACTTGGCCAGGCCAGAGAAGAGGTGCACGATCATGGTCGCGCCGTCAACGGCGGAGTTGAAGGCGGGATCGATGTTGTCAGGCTCGGAGGAAAGGCAGACAGCGATCGAGCTGGGGCCCTCGGCGGCGCCACCATCGGTGGAACCGGAGCCAGAGCCAGAGCCGCCACCGCAGCCGGCAAGCGTAGCCATAGCGGTCGAGACGCCAAAGGCGCGCAGGAAATCCCTACGAGACAGGTTGGACATTGCAGTGCTCCTTCCAAACGGAATACATGACACAAAAGCTGTTCAATTATAGGTAAATTGCGCACCATAACGCGCAGAGTGGGCAAATTGGATGCAAATACGACGGTAGATGATGCAAAGCTACCGCTCACACGATGGCGAGAACATGATGGCAATTAGGGGACACGCCCTTTTTTGCCCCGCGGGGCAAAAAAGGGCGTGTCCCCTAATTGCCATGCGGCTCCCCTGGCCGGGTGCCAAGGGAGCCGCCATCAGTTGCTATGACCAGCTGCTACTGGTTGATCTCTTCGGTGCGATGGCACGCCACGAAGTGACCGGCCGAGACTTCCTTGAACTCGGGCATGCTCTGAGAGCACTTCTCCTGCGCGTAGGGGCAGCGCGTGCGGAACGGGCAGCCAGACGGCGCGTTGAGCGGGCTGGGGATGTCGCCCTGCAGCGGGATGCGCTTGTTGGCGCGCGCGATTTTCGGGTCGGGGATGGGCACGGCCGAGATGAGCGACTTGGTGTAGGGATGCAGCGGGTGGTCGTAGATCTCGGCGGCGTCAGCCAGCTCCACCATCTTGCCCAGGTACATGACGGCAATGCGGTCGGAGATGTGGCGGACCACCAGCAGGTCGTGGGCGATGAACAGGTAAGTCAGGCCCATCTTCTCCTGCAGCTCGTCGAACATGTTGATGACCTGCGCCTGAATGGACACGTCGAGTGCCGAGACCGGCTCGTCGCACACGATGAACTCAGGGTCAACCGCAAGCGCGCGGGCAATGCCGATACGCTGGCGCTGACCGCCCGAGAACTCGTGCGCGTAGCGGCTGGCGTGCTCGGAGTTGAGGCCCACGTGGTCCATCAGCTCGAGAATCTTCTGCTCGCGCTCCTTGGCGTTGGCGCACATGTGGTGCACGTCGAGAGGCTCGCCGATGATGTCGGAGACCGTCATGCGCGGGTTGAGCGAGCTGTACGGGTCCTGGAAGACCATGGTGGACTTGGTGCGGAACCAGTCGATGTCGGCCTTGGACTTGATGGGGCGGCCGTCGTAGACGACCTCGCCATCGGTGGGCTCATACAGGTGCAGGATGGTGCGGCCGACGGTGGTCTTGCCGCAGCCGGACTCGCCCACCAAGCCCAGCGTCTCACCGCGCTTGATCTGGAAGCTTACGTCATCAACGGCCTTGAGCGGGGTCGACTTGAAGAAGCCGGTGTTGACGGGGAAGTACTCCTTGAGGTGACGAACGTCGACAAGCGGCGTCTCGTTGGTCGTGTTGTCGGCCATTACTCCTCACCGCCTTTCACGCCGTGCGATGTGGTCTTATAACTTTCCTCCATGAGGCGAGTCCTTGCATCTTCAGCGCCCATGAGTCCGGCGTCACCAATGAGGTCGCCGCCATGGTCCGCCAAGGGCTCATTGGGGTCGCCGATGTTGCGCGCAACGTCCTCGGCGGCCTTCGTGCGCGCGGCGCGCAGCTCCTCGTCACGGATGGCCGAGCTCTCCTCAACGTGGGAGACGGTGGCCGCAAGGCCGGTCATCTCGGCATCGGCACCGGCGGAAAGTGCCTCGTCGAGGCTCATGCCCTGCTCTAGTGCCTGCTGCACGGCGTCGGCACCCAGCTGCTCGGCCATGGCCTTGACGTTCATCCAGCAGGACGCCTTGTGGTTCTGGTTGATGACCATCGACGCCGGAGCCTGGCGGATGCAGACCTTCATGGCGGCGTCGCAACGCGGGGCGAAGGGGCAGCCCTTGGGAAGGTTGAGCAGGTCGATGGGGGTACCGGTGATAGGCTGCAGCTTCTGGCCCATGGTGCCCATGGTGGGGATGGAGCGCAGCAGGCCCTTGGTGTACTCGTGCTTGGGGTTGTAGAAGATCTCCTCGGCGGTGCCGCGCTCGCAGTACGAGCCGGCGTACATGACCACGATCTCGTCGCACATCTGCGCCACGACGCCCAGGTCGTGCGTGATCATGATGATGGCCATGCCCATCTCCTTCTGGAGCTTCTGCATGAGCTCGAGGATCTGGGCCTGGATGGTCACGTCGAGTGCGGTGGTGGGCTCGTCGGCCACCAGGATGTCGGGCTCGCAGGCAAGTGCCATGGCGATCATGATGCGCTGACGCATGCCGCCACTGAACTCGTGCGGGTACTGCTTCATGCGCTTCTCAGGGTCGTTGATGTTGACCAGGCGCAGCATCTCGACCGCGCGGTCCCACGCCTGCTCCTTGTTGCGGTTGGTGTGCAACAGGATGGCCTCCATCAGCTGGTTGCCGATGGTGTAGGTGGGGTTGAGCGAGGTCATCGGGTCCTGGAAGATGATGCTGATCTTGTTGCCGCG
>CACXFC010000093.1 GCA_902766835.1 uncultured Coriobacteriaceae bacterium
GGACTTCAACACCACCGGCAAGATCATCTCCGGCGGCGGGACGAACGCCGAGTTCGACATCATCAGCGGCTCCGGCCCCGAGCAGGCCTTCGTGATCAGCCTGTACGACCCGATCAAGCCGGCCGAGGAGAAGAAGGAGATCCACAAGCAGCGTGAGGTCTCGCGCCCGGCGAGCTACCAGAACCTGGTGAAGACCGGCGACCTGTTCAACCAGCCGCTCTTCTACGGCCTGCTGGTGGCCGGCGTGGCCGCCATCGCCTACGGCATCTGGCGCCGCCGCAAGGCACAGTAAGACTACCTGCCCCGGGGCATCCGCCCCGGGGCTTTTTTCATTGGGACAACGTGCGCTGAGGGCAACTAAGGGACGCGCCTTTTTGCCCAGCTGGGCAAAAAGGCGCGTCCCTTAGTTGCCCCATTTCTCTAAAATTGCCCTAGTCAACAGCAACTGCAAGGAGGCAACTCGTGCCGTATAGCTACGAAAAGCCACATGGCCAGGCAGAGAATTCGTCGCCCGCCCAGCCTGCCGAGGCAGGCCTTCCGACGCCGGAGGACGTGCGTTTCAGGAGCACCGTCAAAATCGATGACGAGATGATGAAGGAAGTGGCGAATTGCTTTTATCGGCCTTACAACATTCTCGTGCATACGATCAGTGTGGTGTTTGGCCTCGCCGGCATAGTGTGTCTGCTTAAGGATTGGGGAGGCATCATTGTGCCCGCCGTGCTGTTTGCGGGCATCGCCATCCTGCAGGAAATACGCATTGCCGTGATGAGGCGGAACTACCGCATCGTGATCGAGCGCGAGGAGGAGATGCGGCGCCAGCAGCCTGACCTGTTCCTCCCAGTGCGCGACACCGTCTTCACCGACGCCGAGATTGTTGGGCTCAAGACTGGCTCGCGCTACGACTACAAGAGCGTCATCAAGGTGATGGAGTCGGAGAATTACGTCATCCTCGTCATGCGCGGAATGCTGTTCATCCCCGTGCTGAAAGCGACCCTCGAGGGCGGCTCGGTGAAGGAGTTCAAGTCTTTCATCGAAGCACGCCGCAAAGCCGTGCAGAATGCATAACGGGAACGTCAGACTCCCCAGCACTTCAGGTGGGACGAACGCCTCCGGCAGAAGTGTCCCAGGTGGGACGAACGCCTCCGGCAGGAGTGTCCCAGGTGGGACAAAGGCCTCCGGCAGGAGTGTTCCACCTGAAAAATCCTCCTACGTGACGTGCAGATTTTTCTGGAATACACTTGCTTGTTACGCGACGTGATATTGCATGATGCGGGGCGAAGGAGGTGATTCCATGTCGGATCTACCCAACACAGAGGCTCAAACCTACTCAACGGGCGAGCTTGCCAAGGCCTGTGGCGTCTCCGTGCGCACGGTGCAGTACTACGACGAGAAGGGCCTGCTTCCTCCGTCAGCGCTGACCGAGGGTGGAAGGCGCGTGTACACGCCCACTGACGCGGCCAAGCTCCGCAAGATCGTGCTGCTCAAGTCGCTGGGGCTCAAGCTTGCCGATATCGGCGACTTTCTGCAGAGCGATGCCTCGTCTACCGTGCTGCTCGACATCCTGCGCGAGCAGGACGCGCGCCTGGCGGCTGAGCTGCAGGAGCGGCAGGACGCACGCAAGCGGATCGCGGCCATGATTGACGCCCTAAGCAAAACGGGGGAGCTCCCCGAGCAAACCATTACCGACATGGAAGAAGACATGCCCAAGACAGGTTGGAATGACAACGAGCTGCGTCCGTTCTACGTCAGCATGCTGGCAGTGGGACTGCTGCTGGACGCTATCGAGATTGCGGCTCTGGTCTATTGGATCAAGACGGGCAATTGGGTGCCGTTCGTCGTGGTTTTGCTGCTGATGGTACCGGCGGCAACCATTGTCATAAGGATGTATCGCCAGCGTGTTGCCTACGTCTGCCCGCACTGCCGCAAGGTGTTTGTGCCCGCGACTCGTGAATGGTTCTTCGCCGCGCATACGCCTACCACCCGCAAAGTGACCTGCACGACGTGTGGCACAAAGGACTGGTGCGCCGAGGTCTCGAGCGAGCGGCTTGCCGAGTAGCTGCTGAGGCCCGTGGACGCGTCATGTGCTGGGGAACTTGATGTCCCTAGCGCGCCGCGAACGCTGCCGACGTGTTGTCTGCGGTTGGCCTTTCGGGCGGATGGAAAACCGCGCCGACAAGTGAAGTTGTCTGCGAATACGCGACCCGGGTGACGCGGACGGCCGGATTGGCCACCCTCGAACCGCAGACAACACGCATTTCGGCGAGCGCGGCCCCGGGAAAACCGCAGACAACCTTCGCGGGGCGGGGCTTCGACCTGTTGTCTGCGGTTTCGCGGCGGGTCGGACCTCCGTTTTGCGTGTTGTTTGCGGTTGGGATGCCTCCATTCGCGTACGTTCTTGGTTCCGGGGTGCGAAACCGCAGATAACGTCACTTGTCTGCGGCATGCTAGGCGTCCCAAAATCCGAAACCGCAAATAACCTTCTCAAGCTCTTTGTGCGCATGCTGAGGCAGCCGTGTAACATGTGGCCTGGCCGTGCGCCCGCGTCACGGATGCTACACATGTAGCAAAAATCTTCGCGCGCACTGAGACAACCGACTCCTCCCGTACGTATAAGAGGTCGTTCACAGGGAACAAAACCTCACTCCACGAAAGGGAGAGATCAAAATGAAGAAGTCCAACACCTTCAAGTCCGCCATCGCAGCCGTCGTTCTCGCCACCGCAATCGCCGCCCCCGCGGCAGTCGCCCCCACCACCGCTCAGGCCCTCACCCCCAACGAGGTTGTTTGGGGCCAGACCGACCCGCGCGCCCACTGGGAGGGCGAGAAGGTCACCGTCACCGACCAGTGGGGCAACCCGGTTTACGCCGAGTGGCACCGCGGCTCCTCGGGTCACTGGTGGGCCACCTTCTACACCTACAACTACACCAAGGTGTGGGCGGTGCAGGCCCCGACCGGCCAGGGCTGGGCATTCTTCGCCTACGATAAGTCCGGCGACTTCATGCCCCTCTTCCGCTGCGAGGAGAGCTCCAGCCACGGGCTCTATGGCCCCCAGGGCGTGTCCAGCCACTGGCGTGACGAGTACGGCCGCTGGTACTAAGATCAGTCGAGGCTAGCCGCAACAACATAGCCCCTTCTTTCGGGGCGCCCGCATCCAGGTGCGGGCGCCTCTTTCTTTGCGCTTCATCTCGGCGTGTTGCTAAATAGTGGCATTTTCATTAGACGTGCTTTCAAAAGGGCGTTGCTCCTGCCCATTGGCATGCCGCCGGTAAGAGGGGGCAATTAAGGGACACGCCCTTTTTTGCCCCGCGGGGCAAAAAAGGGCGTGTCCCTTAATTGCCCCTTTGAAATGGCCACAGTTGAAATCGAAATCCCGCTCGGGCACACAAGGGCGCCGCGAGTATCATAGAGGTCGGTTGAGGGGTCCTTTGCTCGGTTGGGGCTGCGGGAGATGGCTGACACGAGGCGGCACAACAATCACCTGTCCGAAAGCATCCTGTGCGCCTTGCGCGGGATGTCCGTCGTGCTGCCCGCCGACCGCAATCCTCACACCTACCTCGCCATGGTCGCCACGTCGTGCCTCATGAACCTGCTGCTTAAGGCCTCAAGCGTCCAGTGGGTGGCCACCCTCATCAGCGCCTGCGGCGCCTTCTCCGCCGAGATGCTCAACACCGCAATCGAGCGCCTGTGCGACCGTCTATGCACCACCTACGACGAGGACATTCGCGACACCAAGGACATCGCCGCCGGCGGGGTCCTGTTCTGGGGCTTCGCCTTTTGGATCACCGGCGCATGGGTCATCGTCACTTCGCCGGTCATCCCGTGGATGCGCGAGCGCTGTGCTTCCATGCTCATGACCTACCTCTGTGCCGTGTTTGGCGGGGCCACGAACATGGTCTTCCTGAAGTGGGCCCGCCCGTTTGCCGCGCGCTATCCCATCGACTTCGGGTGCACCATGTCCGACGGGCGGCGCGTGTTTGGCCCGCACAAGACCTGGGTGGGCATGGCAAGCATGAGCCTGTTCTGCGGGCTTTGGCAGATGGTTATTGCCGGGGTGGCGCGCGCCGTGGGCATGACCAACCTCGGCGACCTGTATACGCTGGTAAGCGCGCCATCGCCAGCGGTCGACTTTGCCATTGGCGCAGCTATCGGCCTTGCGTACATGGTCTTCGAGCTGCCCAACAGCTTCATGAAGCGCCGCCTGGGCGTGGGTGCCGGCAAGTCCGTGAGCGAGAAGAACCCCCGTCTGCGCAGGCTGCTCATGCTCATCGACTACGCGGACAGTCCGCTGGGCGTCTCGGCCCTCGTCTGCCTGTGCACGGGCCAGGGCTTTGGGACCTACGTGCTGTACGTGATCTTCGGGACGCTGCTTCACCTGGTGGTGAACGTGGTGTTGGTCATGTTTGGCGTGCGGGACAGCCTGTAACTGGGAAGGAGCGCGCGTTGGCGTACAAGGAGCCTCACATCATCTCACCGGGCGACGGGTCCGATGCGCTGACCATGGCGTCGGTGGCAAGCGCGGCCCTGGGCATGTGCCTGGCGGCAAACGGCGTGCCGTACCTGGCCTTTCTCACGCTGGTTGTGTGCGGGATTCTGGACTCCTTCGACGGGCGCTTTGCAAGCCGCCATGACCGCACGTCCACCTCGCGCGCATACGGTGCCGAGCTTGACTCCATCAGCGACGCCATGGCCTTTGGGTGTCAGCCGGTCGTCCTGCTGCTTGCGCTGGACCGCTCTGGCGCATTTGCGTTGGCCAACGGCGCGGTTTGTGCCCTCTACCTGCTGTGCGTCGCGCGTCGTCTGGCGTGGTTTGGTGCACTGGACCGCACGGGGACCTCTGACGGGAACTTCGTGGGGCTGCCGGTGACCTATGCCGCGCTGGTGCTACCCATGGTGGCAGCTGCAACGAAGCTCGCGGGTCTCGCGGCGCTTCTGCCCCTCACGCTGGGCCTTACGATGCTGGTACTGGCCTGCGCATACGTGACGAACGTCCCCGTGAAGCGCCCCGGCGTCAAGGTAATCCTTGTGCTGGCCGCCGTCGCAGCGGTGTGCGCGGTGTACGTCGCCCTGCCGCTGGGGGCGTAGCGGCCATGCCGAGCGAGCCTTCTACCAGCTATTTTGACCGTCAGACTGGCGAGGTTCGCACGCTGGCCGAGCCTTCCGACGGCGCGCTCGCCTTTGCCTACGGCACCCCGGTGGGGCGCCTTCTGCTGAAGGTGATGGCAAGCCCCTGGCCATCGGAACTGTGGGGACGCCTGATGCGCTCGCCCCTGTCGCGCGGCCGCGTCGCGCGCTTCTGCGCCCAGAACGGGATCACCAACGCAAGTCTGACGCGCGCGGGATTTGCCCCCATGGAGTCCTACAGGTCGTTCGCTGCGTTCTTCGAGCGCACGCGTCCGGCGCCCTGCGCGGGCGAGCCGGGAGTGCTCTACGCTCCGGCGGATGGCTACCTTTCGTGCTACCGCATTGCGCCCGGCTTGGCCATGGACATCAAGGGGACCACCTATACCGTGCCTGAGCTGCTGGGCGAGCCTGACGCCACGCGCTACACGGACCTGCAGGGAGGCCTCTGCCTGGTGTTTCGCCTCTCGCTCACCGACTACCACCACTTCCACTTCCCGGCGGCAGGTACCTGCGTCAGCCAACGCCAGATTCCTGGCGAGCTGCATTCCGTGCGTCCAGTGGCGGCAGGCAAGCGACCTTTCTCGCGCAACAAGCGCAGCGTGTCCCAGCTGGTGCTGGACGGCTTTGGCCCCGCCGTGATGGTTGAGGTGGGGGCGATGCTGGTGGGCGGGATCGTGCAGGACGAGCCTACCCCCGCACGCTTTGCGGCTGGCGCACACAAGGGGCACTTCGCGCTGTCGGGCTCAACGGTCGTGCTGCTTTTGCGGGACAATGTGATTCTTGACCCCGATATTGCGCCGGCCAACGCGCGCGGCTTGGAAACGCGCGTTGAGGCGGGTACGCGCATCGGGCGTCTGCGCGAAGGGGTGGGTAACGCATGAGCGACAAGCCACAGTTTGAGGTATCTGAGCAGGGCAAACTTCTGGGCGAAACACCCAACGGCCCTGCGGTGGCCCCGCACGTCGCGGCGTCTGGCGGCGGCGTGGTGGGCTGGGCGAAGCGCGTGTGGCGCTACCTCTCGGTGATGTATCCGGTGGGCGAGCGCATTTTGGTGGCCGTGCTCCTGTTCTTCGAGATCTATTTCATCTCGCTGCTCAACCACGGGGTCAGGCAGTTTTCCGTGGGCGTGCAGGAGCTGGTGGGCGCCTTCACGGTGTTCAGCTTCCTCATGTGGCTGCGCGTGGCCGACGACTTCAAGGACTACGAGCTGGACTGCCGGCTCTTTGCCGACCGCCCGCTGCCCGCAGGCGAGGTCTCCAAGCGCGACCTGATCATCCTCATGCTCATCATGATTCCGGGAACACTGCTGCTTAACCTGCTGCTCATGCCCAACTTCTGGTTCTGCCTGTTCCTGTACACCTACGGCTCGCTGATGGCGGTGTGGTTCTTCCAGAAGCACAAGATTCAGCCGTCGCTGCCGCTGGCGCTGTTCACGCACAACCCCGTGCAGATCATCCTCAACATCTACGTGCTGTCGTTCACGATCATCAAGTACCACCTGCCCGCCTTCGACTGGATGAACTTCCTCGCGGTGTTCACGCTATACTTCCCGGCGCTCATCTGGGAGGTGACGCGCAAGATTCGCGCACCGCAGGACGAGACTAGCTACACCACCTATTCCAAGCTTTTTGGCTACAAGAAGGCCACCACGTTTGCGGAGATTGTCACGTGGATGGACATTTTGACCAACTTTGCCTTGGTGTGGAACATCAACCGGTGGTCGGTGCTGGTGCTTTTGGGTCTGGTGCTGTGGATGACCTGGCAGTTTGAGGACTTCAAGCGCGACCCGACGCGCTACAAGATTGTGGACAAGGTCCTGCGCTACACCTTCCTGCAGGAGTTCACGATGATTGCCACCGTTGTGCTGGCCATTCTCTTTCCCGGGCTGAAGTAGCCATGGGCAAGTACGAATACCTGCAGAAACTGGCCGAGCCCGGGCGCGGGATTCCGGTGCCGGCCTTCGCCGAGGCGGGAGCACTGGTTGCGGGCGACCCGTCCTACGTGCGCGCCGTGGTGGGCGAGGGGCCTTATGCGGTGCGCTCGTCCTGCGACGGCGAGGATTCGCTGGACACCGCCCATGCCGGCCAGTATCGGTCGGTGATTGGGGCTGCGGCGTGCGACCTGCCTGACGCCATTGCCGCGGTGCGCGCGTCGTACGATGGAGCTTCGGGCAAGGTCATCGTGCAGCAGATGGTGCAGGCGGTTGTTGCGGGCGTGGCATTCTCGTCCTCGCCCGAGGGCTTTGTGGGCGAGACGGTCGTTGCGTTTGGCGCGGGGCTTGGGGAAGGGGTCGTGTCGGACGTGTCCGAGACGGTGACCTACCACCTTTCCGACGACGGCACCTGTGCCTGGGCTGCGGGCGACGAGAGCGTGTTGCCGCAGCTAGAGAGGGGCTACCTCGCCCTTGCGCGGGAGGTGCGGGAGCTTTGCGCAGCCTGCGTTGCGGCCATTGGCGCCGAGGCGGACGTGGAGTTTGCGGTGGACGCCGCAGGCAAGGTGTGGGTCTTGCAGGCGCGGCCCATCACGCGGATTGCGGGGCTGGGGCAGCGCGAGGCGCTGGCTGCGGTCGAGCTGCTGGATAGCTCGAACATCGTGGAGTCGTATCCGGGCGTGGTGCTGCCGCTTACGCAGAGCTTTGCGACGGAGATGTATCGGAGGATCTTTACGGCGGCTGTGGACCGGCTTACCGGGTCGAGCCAGATGTCGGGGCAGCTGGCGGGCGACCTGTCCCGCATGCTGGTGTTTTCCGACGGGCATGCGTACCTGCGGCTTGCATCGTGGTACGCCGTGCTCTCGCTAGCACCGTTCTCGGACACCATCAAAAAGGCGTGGCGCAGCAGTCTGGGCGTTGAGCACGAGGCGGGAGATGCGGGGCTTGCGGCGCCGGTGCCGCGCGCAACGAAGCTTCAGGTGGTGAAGAGCTTCCTGCATTTCTTGCATGCGGCCCCGCAAGAGGTTGAGGTGGTGTGCCAGCAGGTTGAGCCGGCGCTTGAGGAGGCGCGGCGGACGCTGGACACCTGCGACGATGCGGCGGAGCTGCTGCGCGCCATAGGCAGGCTGCAGGATGCGGTGCTTTCGTGCTGGGACATCACGCTGTTCAACGACGTGTACACCTTCCTGTGGACCTTCCTCGCGGGCAACAAGGCGCGGCGCGTGGCGACAGCCGAGCGAGAGCTTGCGTCGATGCGGCCCGTGCGGGCCATGCGCGAGCTGGTGCGGCAGGCGCGTGCGCACGGGCTGGGAAGTGCGGAGTATCTGCAGGTACGAGCTGCGTTTGTGGACGAGTACGGCGACCGTGCGCCCGGCGAGCTGAAGCTGGAGACCAGGACGTGGCGCAGCGACCCTGCAGCGCTCGATGCCTATGTGGCCACGCTGGTGGACGGGGCGGTTGAGGAAGAGCCAGCGGCGGCCGAGGAACGCACGGGTGCGCGGGTCGGTGGCTTTGCGGCGCGCAATGCGGCGGCTGGTGCTGCGATGCGCGAGAAGTCGCGGCTCATGCGCACGCAGATGTATGGCCTTGTGCGCAGCGGATACGACAAGATTGGGGCTGCTCTGGCGCGCGGTGGCGTGCTGGACGATGCGCTCGATGTGTATTACCTCACGACGGATGAGGTCTCGCGGGCGGTACACGAGGGCGTTGACCTGCGGTTTGAGGTATCCCAGCGCAAGCGTCATGCGGCGCTGCTGGAAGAGGCGCCGGCACCCAAGACCCTGCGGGTCTGCGGGCCTGGTCCTTGGAACCACTCGGCAGGGTCGCTGGGGTCGACGCGTGCCGTGGCCTCGTGGGGCGAAGACGCAACGGCCACGGGCGTGGGCACTAGCCCCGGCTGCTATATCGGCGAGGCGCTCGTGCTGGAGGCGGCGCGGGCGGGCGCCACAGAGGGCAAGGTCATCGTGGCGGTTTCGACCGACCCCGGTTGGGCGTACCTGCTCGACCGCGCGGGGGCGATTGTGGCCGAGCGGGGCTCGCTGCTCTCGCACACGGCTATCATCTCGCGTGAGCTGGGGATTCCTTCGGTCGTGGCGGTGAAGGACGCGACCTCCGAGATTTGCACAGGTGACGTGGTGGAGGTCGATGGCACACGCGGGAGCGTAAGGATTGTGGCACGATGCCCGCGCGCGTAGGGGACACCTTTGCGGCCAGGGAGTGTTCCGGTGCCGCTGACCTGCGGTTATTCTATGGGCTGCCGGCACGGCTTGTGCGGGCTGGCCGGCAGACCGATGAGCAGTCGGCGCGCGAGACCAAGCGTGTCATTCGAATGTGTGCGGCAGAGGGCAAGCGCTTTCGCTTCTTTGTCTGCAGCGACGGGGAGGGCCGCGCCGTCTGCCGCTGCGCGCTTTCGTGGCGCGACGGCTGGGACGCAGGGCATGTGGGCTTCTTCGAGAGTGACGGGGACGCACGAGCGGTGCGCGTGCTGTTTGCGCATGTACGCGAGGCGGCGGTTGCGCTTGGGCTGACGCAGCTGGTGGGGCCGGTCAACGGCTCCATCTGGGATGCGTATCGCTACAAGGTGGCCGGGTTTGAGCAGGGGACCTATACCTGCGACCGCAATACTCCGCCTGACTATCCCCAGCTGTGGGAGGTGGCGGGGTTTGCGCGGATGCAAACGTGGCACTCCGATCTTATTGGCAGCGTGATTGGCGGAAGGACGCGCGCCAAGCTGGAGCGACGGTTGGCCCGGGCGCAAGAGTTGGGTTATCGCTTCACGTACGTGGGCGAAGGCGGGTTCGTGCGCGGGCTTTCGGTGCTGTGGCGGCTGATTGTGGAGCTGTATGCGGGATTCCCGGCCTTCGAGCCGGTGTCAGAGGAGGGGTTTGCGCGGCGGTTTAAGGGGCTGCGTTGGCTGCTTGACCCGCGGTGTGCGCTGCTTGCCTACGACGCGCAGGGGGAGCCCGTGGGGTTTGGCATTGCCCTGCCCGACTATGCGCAGGCTTTGGTCCAGGCGGCCGGTGGACTGGGAAAGCTTGCTGCGCTGGTGCGGACGCGTGTGCGACCGGCGCGCTACGTCATTGCCTACGTGGGAGTGAAGCCTGGTCACGAGGGACTGGGCGGTGCGCTCTGCGGGCTTTTAGCCCATCGGCAAGAGGAGACTGGCGCCCAAGGCGTGGCGGCGCTCATGGCAGAAGGCAAGCCCACCGCCTCCTACGCCGGCTCGCAAGGAGTCCCCACCTGGCACTACGCCCTCTACCACCTCTCCATCTAACCTGTGAATCGGGGACGGTCCCCGATTCTGGTGCACGGTGGCAATTAAGGGACACGCCCTTTTTTGCCCCGCGGGGCAAAAAAGGGCGTGTCCCTTAATTGCCA
>CACXFC010000094.1 GCA_902766835.1 uncultured Coriobacteriaceae bacterium
AATAACAAGGGTCTCTATCAGCAGCTTTGCGAGCATGGCAGCCTACCCGCGGCCTACAGGTGCGCCGCACCCATCTGCAGACGTGCCTCCCAACGAGCTGCCGTAGGCACCGTCCACATGTCCCCCATGTCGCTCGATGAGGTAGTCCTCGATCTTGGCACAAACCTCGTCCACACTGGTAAAGCAGACGGACGGGTCGCCCTCGAAGCCGTCGTAGTTGACGCAGATGAGGTGGTAGCGCTCTGCCAGCGCATCGATTACACGCGCGAAGTTGACCTGCCAGGTGCAGGCAGTCCCTGGCAACAGCACCATCGTCTTGCCATCGTCGCGACCCATCTCGCTAAACTGCATCGCCCATCATCTCCCAGGAATACTTCTGGCACGCAAAGTGTTAGCCTTAGTTTACTATCATGCTAGCACGACATCACGAACGAAAGGCATCACATGGACCTGCAGTTTGGCGACATTCAGGAGACCGCGCTCGTCACGTTGGCCATCCGCGCAAGCGAGACGGCACGACCCAACCCCCGCATCCGCGACGAGAAGGCCAAGGAGATCATCGACGCGCTCGGCGTCGACGTGAGCAAGTACGACCCCCTCCTCTCGCACGAGGGCGTGGTGGCGCGCACGATCATGTACGCCGACACGCTGCGCGCGCTCATCAGGAAGCATCCCGATGCCCTGTGCGTCAACCTCGGATGCGGCTTCGACGACAAGTTCCCTCAGGTCGACAACGGGCAGATCATATGGTTTGACGTGGACTTGCCCGACCAGATTGCCGTGCGGCGCAAGGTGTATGAGGACCGGCCGCGCTGCACCATGCTTGACGGCGACGCACTCGACGGTGCCTGGACGGCGGCGCTGCCCCGCGACCGCTCCGCGAACATCATCGTGATGGAGGGCGTGCTCGAGTACTTCACCAAGGAGCAGACGGCCACCTGCCTACACATGCTCTGTGACAGCTTCGAGCACGGGTACTTGGTGGCCGAGATGAACTCGATGTTCATCGTCAAGCACTCCAAGCAGCATGACGCCATCAAGAACACCAACGCCACCTTCAAGTGGGGCACCGACAGCGGGGCTGAGTTCGTGGAGCTCGAGCCGCGCCTGACGCTGCTCTCCGAGCACAGCTACAACGAGGAGATGCGCAAGCATACGCTACGTGGAAAGCTGTTTGCGGCAACCGTCGGCAAGAAGGTAAACAACCGCATAGCTGTGTTCCACTGGTAGGGACACCCAAAACAGCGGGCAGGCGCGTTACCTGTCTTCACTATCTATCTTGATTGTGCTTTTGCACAATATCAATTGTGAAATTTGCGAGAGCCTTTTCGTGCACAGACACGAAAAGGCTCTCGCATAAAAGACTAGTTTATGTGCTATAGCACAAGTGCTCTAGCGAAAGACTACTCGTCCATCTCCTCCTCGACGCGGTCGACCAGCTCGCCGAAGGTCTTCATCTTCATGACCTCGTGGATGGTCACCTCGGCGTCGAGCTCGTTCTCGATGGTGGAGGTGAGGGCAATCATCTTCATCGAGCCCTTGCCCAGCTCGTCGAAGGTGGTGTCAGCGGTGATCTCGCCATCGTAGCCATAGGCGACCTTGGCATAGCCGGCGAGCTTCTCGAGAAGTTCCTTGTTCATGATGCGTTCCTTTCTATCGCTTGTTGCACGTTGTGTGGGAATGGCGGCCTACTCGGCAACCTCGTCGAGCTCGAAGCAGAGCTCGGCAAAGTGGACCATCTCGTCGGAGCCGGGCTTGAGGGGCACCTCACGGTCGATGGGCTTGGCATGCACGCCAATGACCTCGCCGTCGGCCAGGCGCTGCTGCAGGCCCTTGACGATCTTCTTCTTGCCGGCAAAGACCACGAAGGTGTAGATGGGACCCTCGTCGAGCTGGACCGCGCCGTAGCCATACGGGGCGACGGCCTTGAGGTAGGGCTTGTCGTTCTGGATGCCGGGCACCACGAAGCTCTTCAGCGTGCCATGGCCCGACAGCTCGACCCACTCGGTCTCGTGATAGCCGCAGGTGTTGCAGCCCAGATGCGGCGGGAACTCGATGGCGCCGCACTCCTTGCACTTGCGGCCGTA
>CACXFC010000095.1 GCA_902766835.1 uncultured Coriobacteriaceae bacterium
GGACAGCGCCGCCCTCCCGCCGCGCCTGCGCTCCTCGCATCCCGCGGAATTCGCTTTGGGCCACGCGCCCCGCGCCCGAGGATCGCCCCCTTCCCGCGGGAGGCCGGATCTGTCGGGTGCGACACATGACCCACCCGACAATTCCGGCCTGCTGGTGCCCGAGGACCGTCCCCGTTGCACACGGATGTGCCGCGAGAACCGACCCCAGGGCACACGGATGTGCGGAAAGGGGTATGCCACAGTGCGTGCAACTTGCCTGCGAGATGGGGGCGTCACGGCATCTGCACCAAATTGATGTGAGGTGTTACCGCGCGGCGCAGTTGGGTACAAGAGACCTTGTGCAAAAATGCGACGCTACGCGCCACACGAGGTTTGGAAGAAGGAAGACGCCCTATGAAGCAATTCAAGACCGAGAGCAAGAAACTTCTTGATCTCATGATCAACTCCATCTACACCAATCGCGAGATTTTCCTGCGAGAGCTTGTCTCAAACTCCTCCGACGCCATTGACAAGCTCTCGTTTGCTGCGCTGACCGACAGCTCGGTCTCCATCAATCAGGATGACCTGGCCATTCGCGTCTCCTTCGACAAGGATGCCCGCACCATCACCATCTCGGACAACGGCATCGGCATGACCGCGGCCGAGCTCGAGGAGAACCTGGGCACCATCGCCCATTCGGGTTCCGAGGCCTTCAAGTCCGAGCATGGCGACGCGCAGGGTGACGCCATGGACATCATCGGCCAGTTTGGCGTGGGCTTCTATTCCAGCTTCATGGTTGCCTCGCGCGTGCGCGTGGTGAGCCGCGCCTTTGGTTCCGACAAGGCCTGGGCCTGGGAGTCTGACGGCGTCGAGGGCTACACCATCGAGGCGGCTGGCCCGGGCGAGCGCGACGGCGAAGGCGACCACGGCACCGACGTGATCCTCTACCTGCGCGAGTCCACCGAGGCCGAGGACGTGGACAAGTTCCTCTCGGAGTGGGGCCTGCGCGACCTCATCACGCGCTACTCCAACTACGTGCGCCATCCCATCCAGATGATGGTCACCAAGAGCGTGCCGGTGGAGAACCCCGACGAGCTGCCCGACGACGCCCCGCGCTACGTCGAGCATCAGGAGCTTGAGACCATCAACTCCATGACCCCCATCTGGAAGAAGCGCGCGAGCGAGGTCGAGCAGGACGACTACAACGAGTTCTACAAGTCGACCTTCCACGACTTCACCGACCCGGCGCGCACCATCAGCTTCCACGCCGAGGGAGGTATCAGCTACGATGCGCTGCTCTTCATCCCCGGTGAGGCTCCCTTCGACCTCTACAGCAAGGACTACGAGAAGGGCCTGGCCCTCTACAGCTCCAACGTGCTCATTCAGGAGAAGTGCGCCGACCTGCTGCCCGACTACTACAACTTCGTGCGCGGCGTGGTTGACAGCCCCGACGTCACGCTCAACATCAGCCGCGAGACCCTGCAGCAGAACCGCCAGCTGCGCGCCATTGCCAAGCGCGTCGAGCGCAAGATCAAGAGCGAGCTGGCCACCATGCTTGCCGACGACCGCGAGACCTACGAGAAGTTCTTCGAGAACTTCGGCCGCGGCCTCAAGTTTGGCATCTACAACAGCTATGGCATGAACGCCTCCGAGTTGGCCGACCTCCTTCTGTTCTACAGCGCCAAGGAGCAGAAGATGATCACGCTGCGCGAGTACGTGCTGGCCATGCCCGAAGGCCTCGACAAGATCCTTTATGCCGCCGGCGACTCGAAGGAGCGCCTGGCCAAGCTGCCTGCGGTCACCAGTGCCGTGGCTCGTGGCTATGACGTGCTGCTCTGCACGCAGGACGTGGACGAGTTCATGATCCAGGCCATGCGCACCTATCACATGGATGCCGTTGCCGGCGACGCCGAGAACCCCGGCGTTGACGCCCGCGACCTCGAGCTGGCCAACGTCTCGACCGCCGACCTCGACCTTGCCACCGAGGAGGAGAAGTCTGCCGCGGAGCAGGCCACCAAGGACAACGAGAGCCTGTTTGCCGCCATGGCCGAGGCTCTGGGCGAGAAGGTCGCTTCGGTGCGCGTCTCGGCGAACCTCACCGATGCCCCCGCATGCATCTCCACCGAGGGTCCCATCTCGCTCGAGATGGAGCGTGTGATGATGGCTGGCCCCGACGCGGACGCCGCTCCGCGTGCCCAGCGCATCCTGGAGCTCAACGCCAACCATCCGGTGTTCCAGAAGCTCACCGCCGCGCAGGAGGCGGGCGACACCGACAAGCTTTCGCTGTACGCGAGCCTGCTGTACGACCAGGCCCTGCTGGTCGAGGGCCTTCCGGTGGACGACCCGGTGGAGTTTGCAAAGAACGTCTGCGCGCTGATGTAGGTGTAATAGCTTCGACAAGATGCCCCGCGAGGGGCAGTTAGGGGACACGCCCTTCTTTGCCCTGCGGAGCAAAGAAGGGCGTGTCCCCTAACTGCCCCCAATAGCGCGCAGCATAGTCACCCTGCTTTGCGTTTGAGCTGGTAGCGCTTCCGTCTGTGGATTGGCGCCGTGGGGCCTTGCACCGTTTGCGGGCGTCTCGACTATATTGAAGGCACGTTCGTGCCATCGTCGCTGAATCGAGGTGCCCCATGAAGCTGCAGATTACCCTTGACACATACAGCGTCGAAGATGGCATCTCGCTGGTGCGGTCCATCGCCGATTCCATCGACATCATCGAGGTGGGGGCACCCCTGCTGCTCGAGGAGGGCATGTCTGCCATCGACGAGGTGAAGGGAGCCTTCCCCGAGGTTGAGGTTCTGGCCGACACCAAGATCTGGCACGACGGCACCCGCATTGCGGCGAGCGCCTTCTCGCACGGGGCAGACATGGTCACCGTGCTGGGCGGCACGACTGATGCCGAGGTCGAGGCCGTGGTGGCCATTGCACGCGAGTACGGGGGAAAGGTCGCGGCCGACCTCTCGGGCATCGGGGGACTGGTGCAGCGCGCCTCGGAGCTCGAGGATCTTGGGGTCAGGTACATGCAGGTGCCCTCGGGCCTGCGGCGCATGGCAGGCGACGAGGATGCGCGCGATGCGTTCCATCGCAACACCCGCGCGATGGGTGGCAACCCCTTGGCGCTTGCCCGCAACGTCATGCGCGGCCTTGCCAGCAGCTCGAAGATTGCCGTGGTGGACAACATCACGCTCGACAACCTCGACGAGGTGCTGGCCATTCACCCGGGCGTGCTGTTGGTGGGTCGTGCCATTCTCTCGGCCGATGACCCCGCTGCTGCCGCCGCGGAGTTCAAGCGACGCATGCAGGAGTCTTAGCCCCGGGCCCCTCCGACCCGGCACACCTCGGCAAAGCGCATGAGCACCCGTGCGGTTGCGCCCCAGATGAGGGGGTCTGTTCCCCGGTAGAAGGGGACGTTGCTGTGCTGCGCGCGCCATGCGTAGCTGGTTCCTCCCGGCACGAGCTCCCATGGGTAGTCTTCCGGATACGTGGGCGTGAGCGTCACGTCGTAGATTGCAGGCTCCTGCGCGCAGAGCCAGTCGAGGTCCACGGTGAAGGTCCGCTCCACCTCGTCGGGTGACCACGTTCCGCCATAGTCGCTGAGGATGCCCACGAAGGCGTGCAAGGCCCTGCCGCCGGGGCCGGGCAGGCGTCCCAGGCTGCCTATCACCTCGATCTGCGCGGGCTCGACCAAGAGCTCCTCGCAGGTTTCGCGCACCGCGGCGCAGGCGGGAGTCTCGCCGCGCTCTATGCTGCCCCCAGGCAGGCATACCTCACCGGGCTGCACAGCAAGCGTAGCGGCCCTGACCTCAAGAACGATGCGGGGGCCTTGTGGGCCATCAACCAGGGGAATGAGCACCGCGGCATCGCGCGGGGCGGACGCGTCAGCCGTCTGCAGCGCGCGTCGCACATCTGTGAGATTCACGGGCCTCCTCCTGTCAGCTGGGTACGAAAGCATCCTAGCGCAAGGGGAGCGCCAACCATGCCGTGAGAACAATCTGAGCGCGATTGTTAGTTGTGGGCTGTGACTGCGGCGGCAAATGTTAGTATAGGTTAATTCATTAGTAAGCTCTGTCTAACAGTTTCCGTTCAGAGAAAGGAATGCTCTCATGGCTATCCCGCATTACGTGTTCGTGGCAGGGGGAGCGGCGGCTGCCGATGTGCTTCGTGGCTTTGTGCGCAAGGGACGCGGACGCAAGGGTGCCGCTGTCGCATCGCAGGATGTGCACGATGCCCTCGTGAGCGTCGTTGCCTATGGCATGCGCATTGCCGACAAGGTGAGCGCCGCGACGCGCAGCATTGCCGACGAGGCAAGCGACATCAATGTGGAGGCGCGCAGGCAGGCCCGCATTGACGCCGCAGTGGAGGAGCGCCTTGTGCAGATCGAGAAGGACGTGCGTGCCGAGGTGACCGCTGAGGTCGACGGCGCGGGAATGGACGAATAGACAGCCATGCTCTACACCATCGTTCGCGAGTCGCCGGGGCGCATGCGCCTTCACCTGTCAGTCGGTTGCCTGGAGCAGCAGGAAGCCCGCGGAATTGAGGCTTCCATCGGTAGGCTGGAGGGCGTCACCCAGGTGGAGGCGCATGCAGCCAATGCCTCGCTTCTGGTCTGCTGTCCGCCGGATGTGCGACAGGTCGTGCTTGAGCAGGTGGCGGCACTTGACGTCCTGCATCTGCCCACCGCCGAGGTGCAGCCCGATGACACCGATCTGGCTCTGCGCCTGGAAGACGAGCGCTTCGTGCTTGCGGCGGGCAACCACGTTGCCTGGGCGCTGCTTCGCCGGCTGCTTCTGCCTACGCCGGTGCGTGCGGCGTGGGTGGTGGCACGCTCGCTTGCCTATGTGGCCGAGGGGCTTGCGGCCCTCGTGCGCGGGCAGCTTACCGTGGAGGTGCTCGATGCCACGGCCATTGCGGCCTCCGTGCTGCGGGGCACCTACTCCGAGGCCGATACCATCATGTTCCTGCTGCGTCTGTCCGACCTGATGCAGGAGCACGTGTCCAACCGCACGAAGCTCAGTCTCGAGCAGGGTCTGGTGGCGCGCGACGGGCTGGTGTGGCTCGTTACGGACGATGGTGACGTTGAGGTGCCCATCCATGAGGTTGCGGTGGGGAGCCTGCTGCGCGTGCGAACGGGCTCGGTGCTCGTGGCCGACGGAACGGTGGTCTTCGGCGAGGCTGAGGTGAACGAGGCGTCGCTCACGGGCGAGGCGGCGTTGGTGCACAAGGGCGCGGGCTCGAGCGTGTATGCCGGAACGGCCCTTGAGGACGGCGAGTTGGTGGCGTGCGTGAGCGCACCTCCCGGCGAGGCGCGCATCGACGCCATCACACACATGGTCGAGAACTCCATCGAGCTCAAGGCGGCAAGCCAGGGACGCGCGGAGCGCATGGCCGACGGGCTGGTGCCCGTTGCCTTTGCCGCCTTTGCCCTCATATACGCCCTGACCAGGAACATCGAGAAGGCGCTGGCCGTGCTGATGGTGGACTACTCGTGCGCCATTCGCCTGTCCACGCCCATCGCGGTCATGAGCGCCATGCGCGAGGCGACGTCGCAGGGCATTGTGGTCAAGGGCGGCAAGTACCTCGAGGCGCTCAGCGAGGCGGACACCGTCGTCTTCGACAAGACGGGCACCCTCACCGAGGCCGCGCCCAGGCTTGTGGCCGTTGCTCCGGCGGAGGACATGACTGCCGACGAGGTCCTGCGCCTGGCCGCCTGCATCGAGGAGCACTATCCGCATTCGGTGGCGCGTGCCATTGTGGACGCCGCCTCCGAGCGCGGCCTCTCGCACGAGCGGGAGCTCCATGCCATGGTGCGCTACGTGGTTGCCCACGGCATTGCCTCCGAGGTGGAAGGCGCCCATGCGGTCATTGGCAGCGCTCACTTTGTCTTTGAGGACGAGGGGGTTGCGTGCCCGGAGGGCTTTGGCGCCTATCTCGACGAGCTGGCACCCGGGGCAAGCGCCGTCTACCTTGCCCGCGGAGGCAAGCTGATGGGTGCGCTCTGCATAACCGACCCGCTGAGGCCCGATGCCGCGCAGACGCTCAACCAGCTGCGGCAGCTGGGCTTTACCCACATCGTGATGCTTACCGGCGACTCGGAGCGTGCGGCGCAGACGGTGGCTTGCGCCCTGGGCATCGACGAGTACTGTTCCCAGGTGCTGCCCGAGGACAAGGCGACCAAGGTCGAGCGGCTTGAGGCTGCAGGGCATCGCGTGGTCATGGTGGGCGATGGCATCAACGACTCTCCCGCGCTGGCAGCGGCTTCGGTTTCGGTGGCTCTGGCTGACGCCTCCGACATCGCGCGCACGGTGGCCGACGTCTCGATACGCGACGCCTCGCTGGGAAAGCTGGTGGTTGCGCGACGCCTGAGCATGCGCCTCCAACAGCGCATCCACTCGCGCTACCAGCTGATCGTGGGCTTCAACACCCTGCTCATCGTGTTGGGCGTGGCAAGTGTGCTGCCGCTCACCACGGCGGCGACGCTGCACAACCTCTCGACGGTGGCCATTGCGGCGGCAAACACGAGGCCCCTGCTCACGGACGAAGAGCGGATGGCCTCCTAGGGGGATTGCCCCTTAGCTCTTGTCGAGCATGTCGCGCCAGAGGCCGGCGAGCTGCTCCCGGTTGGGCGAGTCGGGCAGGCGCTCGGGCGAAACGGCGCCTATGGCGCGGCGGGCTGCCGACTTGGCCACGGTTCCCATCTGGCTGAGGCGCAGGGCGCGCAGGCTCTGGGCGAAGCGGTCGCGCTCGCGTGCGAGGGCGTCTGCCGCCAGCGTTCCGCGCTCCTCAACCTGCTGCGCCACGTTGCCAGCCTTGGACACGGCGCCTGCGGCGGCGGCTTTTATGGCCTGCGTCGCGTCGTCGCGCTTCTCGGTTACGCCCTGGGCCACGGCCGAGCCGCGTGTCTGCACGTCCAGCACGAAGCGGTCCATGTGGTCGTTGACGCTGGTGTTGATGGCCGAGGCGGCGTGGGCGATGCTTGCCAGCGATGCGGCGGTGATGGCGGTGTCGGCCGCCATGATGGCCATGAGCACGAGCGCGAGGGCCTCGGTTGCCAAGGGGTCCATCTGGGCGATGATGCGCACCGTGGGCTCGTAGAGCACGTAGACCACCAGCAGCCCGCCAAGGCCGAAGAAGATCGAGGCGGGCAGGCAGATGCGCCCGTTGATGTTGAGCGGCATGTTTGAGTAGTCCCACCAGTAGGCGTGGAAGAGCTTCTCCAGCGTCCAGTGGGTGACGTACTCGAGCACCATGCTGCCAAAGAACGCGGCGAGGAAGACCTGCCACCATTCGAAGGTGGCTCCTCGCTCGCCCATGGCGCGCCACAGCAGCATGATGGCCACGATGCCCGTGCCGTAGATGGGGCAGGCTGGCCCGTACAGAAAGCCACGGTTCTGCCAGCGTCGCTCGACGATGGTGCAGTAGGTGGACTCCCAGATCCATCCCACCACGCTATACACGACGAAACATACGAATATCTGGCATATGAGCATGTAGACGTCCTCTCGATGCACCAATCCTCTAAATGATGAACGAGCCGTTGCGTACTGGCAAGGGTTCAGAGTTTCGGTTGAGGCCCGCATCGCGGCATTGTCACATTTGTGCTTGCGCTACCCTCGTGTGGTGTTCATGCGAAAGGTGCGTGCGTATCGGGCGTGCGCGTACCTGGCACCTGCGCGCGAGGGCCGCAGGTGCGTATTCAGGGGGAATTGCCATGATTCAAGACATCGCTCCGCACCGTCTGACAAACGAGTATCAGCCTGATGCGCTGCCGGCTTCCGGCGACTGGGTGCTCTATGTGCGCGGACAGGAGCTGGCGGTCAGAAGGCTTGACGGGGAGGTTCCGTCGTTTGCGTTTCCGTGCGTGGGCGAGGCGGGTGTTGCCACGGAGGGGCTCACGTACCTGTTTGCGCTTGACGAGCGTGTCTGCTGGCTTGCGCCGGAAGCAGGGCTGACCGAGCCACCTGCGGGCTATGAGCTGGCGCACAATCGCGCGCTGCGGATGGAGAAGCGCGGACCGCGCGAGCTGATGTATGTGGCCTACACTGCCGTGCATCTTGGGGGCTGGTATGCGCAGCACAGGTTCTGTGGCTCATGCGGCACGCCCATGGCCCATCATCACACGCTGCGGGCGATGAGGTGCCCTGCCTGTGGCGACGTCGTCTTCCCGCGCCTGAATCCGGCGGTCATCGTGTGCGTGCGCGACCCCGAGCGCAACAAGATCGTGCTCACGCGCTATGCAGCAGGGCGCTACGCGCCCATCGATGCGCTGGTAGCGGGCTTTGTGGAGATAGGGGAGACCATCGAGGACTGCGTGCGGCGCGAGGTGCGCGAGGAGCTGGGCATTGAGGTGAAGAACATCTCGTACTACAAGTCGCAGCCCTGGGGCGTGGCGGGCGACATTCTCTCGGGCTATTGGTGCGACGTGGACGGCGACCCCACGCTGCACATGGATGCAAGCGAGCTGGGCCGTGCCGTCTGGGCAGGCCCCGACGAGATTCCCGGCCAGCCCGACGACCTCTCGCTAACGAACGAAATGATGTGCCTCTGGCGCGACACCCACCGCATGTGAATCGGGGACGGTCCTCGTTTCACATCCGTGTGAATCGGGGACGGTCCTCGGGCGCGGGGCGCATGGCCCTACGCTCATTCGCGGGATGGGCGCTCGTCGCGCAGTGAGCTGTAAGCTTTTAGTGGACAGGGGGTTAACAGGGAATGGGCCCATCCCTTGCCCCATTGTTGTAACTGACGTTTCCC
>CACXFC010000096.1 GCA_902766835.1 uncultured Coriobacteriaceae bacterium
ACCGGCGGCGACCCCGACTCCATCCAGAAGTACTACGACCTCGGTCTTGACTACGTGTCCTGCTCGCCGTTCCGCGTGCCCATCGCACGTCTCGCGGCTGCTCAGGCCAAGATCAAGTCCAACGGTGGCGCTGAGACCATTCCTCCGCGCGTCTAGCATCCGCTAGCACCGTAAACTAGTACCACCGAGCGGGGGAGGGCAAACGCCTTCCCCCGCTCTGCGTTAGTACAGATGCAGGAGGTGGATACATGGAGATACTGGCACGCGAGGCGAAGGAACGCCGCGAGCACGAGGAGCTCTGCGAGCTGGCGGCACATGCCGATGAGAGCATGGGCCGCGAGCGTCCTGAGCAGCCCGACCCCTTGCGCACCTGCTATCAGCGTGACCGCGACCGCATCGTGCACTCCAAGAGCTTCCGCCGGCTTGCAAACAAGACCCAGGTGTTCCTAGCACCCGAGGGCGACCACTACCGCACACGCCTGACCCATACGCTCGAGGTCGCACAGGTCGCCTGTGCCATCGCGCGCTCTCTTGCGCTCAATGTCGACCTCACCGAGGCCATTGCCCTGGGTCATGACCTTGGCCACACGCCCTTCGGGCATGCAGGCGAGCGTGCGCTGAGGCGCGCCTTGGCGGCATATCGCAAGGTGGATCCCGCAAGCCGTGAGGGACAGCGGCTCTTTCGCCACAATGAGCAAAGCGTGCGCATTGTCGAGGTGCTGGAGAAGGATGGAGCGGGGCTCAACCTCACCCGTGAGGTGCGTGACGGCATGCGCTGTCATACCGACGGCTTGCGTGCCATGACGCTGGAGGGGCGCATCGTCTCGCTGGCAGACAGGATCGCCTATGTGTGCCACGACATCGATGACGCGGAGCGGGCGGGTCTGCTTCGGGAGGAAGAGCTGCCCGAGGGGCCGTGCGCGCTTTTGGGCCACAGCTCATCAAAGCGCATTGCCACGATGGTCCATGACGTGGTGAAGACGAGCGCGGCTGCAGGAGACATTGCCATGTCAGAGGCGGTATATGGTGCCCTTATGGAACTTCGAGCCTATCTCTATGCCAATCTCTATCACCAGGGAGACGCCAAGAGCGAGGAGCCCAAGGCCGAACGGGTGGTGGAGAGCCTCTTTGCCTACTTTGTGGAGCACCCCGGCAAGATACCCTCGGAGTATCGGCTGCACGACGACCCGCCAGAGATTCAGGTTGCCGACTACCTCGCCAGCATGACCGACCGTTACGCCATCCGCATGTTCGAGGAGCTCAATGTGCCGCGGGCCTGGGGGCTCAGGCATGCCTGAATCGATGGAAAGGCCTGCAGTGGCGAAGAGGTGGCGCTCGTACGTCAAGTGTGTTGTGGTGGGGCTGCTTGCGAGCCTGCTCATTGCGCTCATCTTGATCAAGAGCAAGACCATATTCATAAACCCTTGGTTTGTGGATGAGTCGACGAGCGTCATCGGCGCTGACGTGAGCATGCATCAGGGCACAATCGACATGAGGCGACTCAAGGAGCAGGACATTGCCTTCGTGTTCATCAAGGCAACCGAGGGAAGCGGCTTTCAGGACGTGCACTTTGCCGAAAACTGGGCCAATGCCCAACAGGCGGGGCTGCCTTGCGGGGCATATCACTTCTTCTCGTTCGACTCCCCGGGTGTAACGCAGGCTGAGAACTTTATACGGACGGTAGGGCCGGAAATGGAGGGTCATCTGCCACCGGCGGTGGACGTGGAGTTCTACGGCGACAAGTTGGAAAACCCTCCCGCACGTGCCGATGTGGTGCGCGAGCTTGCATCTATGTTGGATGCTCTGGAGGAGGCGTACGGCGTTAAACCGATCATCTACACCGGCACGGGTTTCTATAAGGAGTACCTGCAAGGCGACTTTGATGACTACCGGTACTGGATGTCGAGCCGCTATGTGCCACTGAGTTGGGAATACGACGGCACGTGGTGCATCTGGCAGTATTTGAGCCGGGCGGAGCTCGATGGGTACAGCGGAGGGACGCCCTACATCGACCTCAACGTTCTCAACGAGGATACGAGTCTAGAAGACTTGCTCGTGCCAGTGAATTCGTGAGCGGGGAACGTACCCATACGCGAAAGACTTGTGTCGTTCTTGTCTGGCAGCCAATAAAAGGTTAGAATGCTTCCTTGTGTGTAAACCTATGTGTCGCTCACGTATGGCGGCACCTCTAGAGACGAGGTAACCATGGACTACATCCGCGCAATCGAGCGCCAGGATATTCGCGAGGACATTCCCCGCGTTATCGTCGGCGACAACGTAAAGGTGCACTATCGCATCAAGGAGGGTGACCGCGAGCGTGAGCAGGTCTTCCACGGCGATGTCATCCGCATGAGCGGTGGCTCCTCTCGCGAGACCTTCACCGTCCGCAAAATTTCCTTCGGCGTTGGCGTCGAGCGCACGTTCCCGCTGCACAGCCCCAAGATCGCGAAGCTCGAGGTCGTCCGTCACGGCGACGTGCATCGCGCCAAGCTGTACTACCTGCGTGACCGCATCGGCAAGGCGGCCCGCATTCGCGAGAAGCGCTAAGTTTGCCTCGAGAGCCTCCTTCGGGAGGCTTTTTTTGACCAAGTAGATGGTTAAGCGGCAACTGAGGGACACGCCCTTTTTGCACCACGGGGCAAAAAGGGCGTGTCCCTCAGTTGCCTTCGTCTGACAGAGGCCACTTGATATAGACTCTAACGTGTATGTCATGGTACTGGCGCAGTGAGGTGAAGTATGGCCACTGAGGGAGTTCGCGCTGCTTCGGCGCGCGAGATTGCCGCCCTTTTGCATGACGCGCCTCTCGACGAGATCGAGGCGCTGGCCAAGCGCTATGGCGACGACCCGCGCGCGCAGGTGCGCAAGGCTGCGGCGCAGGCCCTCAGGCGCTACGAGAAGCAGATGGGCGAGCGCCAGCGCGTCCTTGACATGTACCAGCTTGAGCGCGAGCTGGCGGGCCCCGGCATCGCCTTGGGCGTCGACGAGGTGGGAAGGGGCGCCATAGCGGGGCCGCTTACGGTCTGCGCCGTCGCCCTGCCGAGCGAGCCCGTCATCTGGGGACTCAACGATTCGAAGCAACTCACTCCCCAGAAGCGTGAGGCCCTTGCCGCACGCATTGCCGAGGTGGCGCTGGCCATCGGCATCGCCCATATAGAGCCTGCGTCCATAGACGCCGTCGGCATGGGATCTGCCATACGCATGGGCATGTCGCAGGCGATAGAGAATGCGGGCATCGAGCCCGATGCGGTGCTCATCGACGGAAACCCCGTGCACGTGCATCCGCGCGAGAAGACGCTCGTGAAGGGCGACGCGAGAGTGGCCTGCATCGCCGCGGCCTCCATTGTGGCCAAGGTGACCCGTGATGCCATGATGTGCGCCTATGCGGAGGACTATCCGGACTATCACCTAGACGCCTGCAAGGGCTATGGCTCGGCCGAGCACATCGAGGCCGTGCGGGCGCTCGGATGCTCGCCCATCCATCGCGTGTCGTTTTGTGGAAACTTCCTAGAGACGCCCCGATTGTTCTAGGCCGTGCGACCATGGTGCGACCGCTGGGCGCGTGACGCACCTAGTCCCCATCCTGCCCGTACAAAACTACGCATTCCAAATGCTCCCTCAGCTGCAAGCTTGCTGCGACCGCAAGCGGTGCCTGCTGCAACCTCGCTTTGCCATCCTTGATGCTCACCCGACAAGGATGGAAGGAGCTTCATATGGGCGTGGCTTACAACTACGGCTCACCAGACGAGACGCTGCCCCCACTACGGCAGCAGATGCCAACTTCTCTAGGGGCCCTGTCTGGCAAATGCGACGGTGCGGTGCTGGACGGCGTGCGTGACAGCCCCTGCGCTCAGGGCTCTGCGGGCGCTGGTTCTGGCGCAAAGTGCGGTCCCTCGATTCGCTGCAGCGTGCATGACCTCTCGCCCCAGATGCTAGGAAGGGAGGGCGAGCGCATTGCCGCCTCCTATCTGCGCCGCAGGGGCTGGGAGGTGGTCGAGCGGAACTGGGTGTGCCCCTTTGGCGAGGCGGACATCATCGCCATCGACGACGACACGCACGTCTTGATCGAGGTGAAGACCAGAACCGTGGCCAGCGAGCGGTACGTCTCGTACCCCGAGCTCGCGGTAGGTCCGGCTAAGCAGCAGCGCTACCGCAAGATCGCGGAGTGCTACATGAGCGAGAACGGGTTGCCGTACGTGCGCTTTGACATAGTGGCCGTCACCATAGTTGCGGAACGCACCGCGCATATCCACCACTTGGTCGCGCCCTTTGGGAGTGATGCGTGATGGCGTCCGCTTCCCGTATTGGCACCTTTGCCGTGCGAACCGCCATGATACGTGGTGTCGAGGCGAAGCCCGTGACGGTCGAGGTCTCCTGCTCGTCTGGTCTTCCGGGCTATACCATCATCGGGGCTGCCGACGCCATTGTCATGGAGGCCAAGTCGCGCGTGTCATGCGCCCTGAATAGCTGCGGGTATGAGAACCCGCGTCTTCACGTCACCATCAACCTCGCACCCGGCGAGCTGAGGAAGACCGGGTCGGGCTTCGATCTGCCCATAGCGGTTGCGGTGCTGGCAGCCTCGGGGCAGATTCCCACCGCGGGGCTTGACTCGTGCCTTTGGGTGGGCGAGCTCGCGCTGGACGGACAGGTGTGCCCCGTGCGCGGCGAGGTGGCCTACGCCCAGCTTGCCCATCAGGAGGGTTTGAAGCTTGTGACGGCGCCCGAGGGGCTTCCCGCAAGTGGTGTCGAGTGCGAATGTGGCGCCCTGCCATCGCTGGGGCGCCTGCGCCACGGCGTGGCGGACCTCCCCGAACGCAGACCCCTGCGCAAGGGGATGAGGAAGCGCGCGGGGGCAGAGAAGCAGCTTGACTATAGGGACGTCTGCGACCAGGAGGTTGCCAAGCGTGCGATGGTCATCGCCGCAGCAGGCCGGCACGGCATCTTGATGGTGGGACCCCCTGGCGCCGGCAAGACGATGCTTGCGCGCAGGATGCCCACCATCCTTCCCAAGCTCGATGAGCAAAGCAAGGTTGAGGCCCTGCTCATCCATTCAGTGGCAGGCCAGGCGCCGCTGGGTATCGAGCGCGGGGAGCCGCCGTTTCGCTCGCCGCACCATTCCATATCAAATGCCGGCCTGATAGGGGGAGGGCGCCCGGTCATACCGGGGGAGGTGACGCTTGCCCACAATGGCGTGCTCTTCCTCGACGAGCTACCGGAGTTTGCGAGCAACGTCCTGCAGCTATTGCGCCAGCCCATGGAAGACCATGTGGTGCGCCTGGTGCGCAGCGAGGGGTCGTACGTGTTCCCGTGCGACTTCCTACTGGTTGCAGCGGCAAACCCCTGTCCCTGCGGCCATCTGGGAGACCCGGGGCATCCCTGCACCTGTCAGCCCGCCCGCGTGGACTCGTATCAGGCGCGCATGGGAGGACCCCTGGCCAACCGCATCGACCTGCACGTTGACGTGGCACGGCCATCATCTGACAAGGTGATCAAGGGCGGCAGTGGCATGAGCTCGGCCGAGATGGCTGACCTGGTTACGGGTGCGCGCGAGTTTGCCGCGCACCGGGGGCCTGCGGCGGACTCCGCATCTGCCCTGGTGGCCACCTTCGAGGAGAGTGCGCGCACGACGTTTCAGACCGTTGCGGCGCGTCTGCACATGGGAGGGCGCTCCATAGCGCGCACGGCGCGCGTCGCACGCACGATCGCAGACATCGAGCATCACGACAAGGTGACAAAGGACGACGTCATAGAGGCCTGTTCGTATAGGGGGCGTACCAATGGCTAACGAGCGGTTCGACGCACAGGGCTGGGAGCTGACCCCAGAGTCCGACTTGTATCCCAAGCAGCTTCTTGGCATGGAGAGCCCGCCTCCCATCATCTATGGGCGCGGAGATCCCGAGCTCTTGTCAACCATGTGCCTGGGTGTTGTGGGGGCACGCCTGGCCACGCCCTACGGGCTGGCCGTGGCAGAGATGGCAGGGCGCATAGCGGCAGAGTCGGGCATAACGGTGGTCTCTGGCGGCGCGCGAGGCTGTGATGCCAGCGCGGCGCGCGGGGCCTTGGGCGCTGGGGGCAACACCATCGTCGTGGCCGGTACCGGGGCAGACCAGGTGTACCCGCTGCGCTCGCGCGACGTGTTCGAGGCCGCGTGGTCGGGGCGTGGTGCGGTGATCTCCATCGAGCCGTGGGGAACGCCTCCGCAGCCCTGGGCCTTTCCCAAGCGCAACGTAGTTATCGCGGGGCTCTCCACCGCGATACTCGTGTGCGAGGCGGGGCAGCGCTCGGGCACCACGAGCACGGCGCTTGCGGCCATCGAGCTGGGAAGGGAGGTGTATGCTGCACCCGGCTCGATCTATTCGCCGGAATCAACGGGGGCAAACGAGCTCATCCGCGACGGGGCGCACATCGTGTGCAGCGAAAGCGATCTCGAGATGCTCATCTCGCAGGACTTTGGGGTGTTGCGTCTCGTGCGCGAGGAGATTGCCACGCCTAAGGGACGCCTGCTCTCCGCGCTGACGGCCAACCCCATGCGCCCAGACGACCTTGCCAACTACCTCGGCCTCGACCCCATAGAGACAGTGCGCATCCTCTCGGACCACGAGGTAGCGGGCCTGGTGACGCGCATGCCTGATGGACGCTATGCGCCAACGCAGGACGCCCTTCTCGGTCGCGCTAGAATAGGGGGTCAATATGAAGCGTGAGAGGAGAGCGCAACGTGGCAGAGCGCAGTGTGACGGTTGTAGGTGGCGGGCTGGCGGGCAGCGAATGTGCCCTGCAGCTGGCGAGGAGGGGTGTGGCGGTGCGCCTGTACGAGCAGCGCCCACACGGCACGGCCCCGGCGCACCATACCGAGCGCCTGGCGGAGCTCGTGTGCTCCAACTCGCTCAAATCGCTCCGCGAGGAGAGTGCCGCGGGATTGCTCAAGCACGAGCTCACCCAGATGGGCTCCGCGCTGATGGAGATGGCCCGCGCAAGCGCCGTCCCCGCAGGCGGGGCACTCGCCGTCAACCGCGACACGTTCTCGACCATGGTGACCGAGGCGGTGGAGGCCGAGCCGCTCATCGAGCTGGTGCGCGAGGAGATGACCTGCATCCCCAGCGAGCCGTGCGTCATAGCCGCGGGTCCACTCTGCTCGCCTGCGCTCTTCTCGTCGTTATGCGAGCGTGTTGGCGCGCAGCATCTTTCCTTCTACGATGCGGCGGCGCCGATAGTGGATGCCGAGACCATAGACCGCAGCGTGGTGTTCTCGCAGTCGCGCTACGAGGAGGGGATGGGGGACTACCTCAACTGCCCCATGGATCGCTCTGAGTACGATGCCTTCTACGACGCGCTTGTGGGCGCCAAGCGCGTCGTGTCGAAGGACTTCGAGGAGACCGACCTGTTCAATGCCTGCCAGCCGGTTGAGGAGGTTGCGCGCAAGGGGCACGACACGCTCAGGTTTGGCGCGCTCAAGCCCGTGGGTCTCACCGACCCCCGCAGTGGCAGGCGTCCCTGGGCGGTGGTGCAACTGCGGCCCGAGAACGCCGACTGCACCGCCTACAACCTGGTGGGATTCCAGACCAACCTCACTTGGGGCGAGCAGGCGCGCGTGTTCAGGATGATCCCCGGCCTCGAGCGGGCGGAGTTCTTCCGCTATGGCGTGATGCATCGCAACTCCTTCGTCGACACGCCGCGCGTGCTGGACCGCAGCTTTGCGATTCCCGGGACGGGCGTGCGCCTCGCCGGCCAGATCACCGGCACCGAGGGGTACGTCGAGGCGATGGCCTCCGGTCTCTTGGCGGCGCTCAACACCTATGCAGACCTCACGGGCGCACCGCGCGTGAGCTTGCCCAATACCACGGCGCTCGGCTCGCTCGTTGCTTATGCGACCAATCCCGAGACCGATCCCTACCAGCCCATGCATGTCAACTTTGGCCTGGTGCCACCCCTTGAGGGGCGGCGCATGCGAAAGGGCGAGCGCTACGCCGCCTACGCAAGGCGCGCCAAGGACGACCTGGCTGCCTACCTGCAGACCCGAGGCGACCTGTTCGATGCCCCTCGGACGGGACGTCCCGAGTGAGCGTGGAGGAACGGGAGCGGGCGCAGCGCAGCTTCGAGGATGCCGTGACGGGCTTTCTGATCTATCAGAGGGACGTCCGGAACCTGTCTGCCAACACCCTGCGTGCCTACCAGACAGACCTTGGCGCCTATAGCGCCTGGCTCTCACGAGAGGGGGTCGATGGGGCCACCGTTGGGCACCGTGACCTCAGGCGCTACCTGGCCTACCTCTCGCGGGCGGGCTATACGACCAGGACCATAAACCGGCATCTTTCGGCCATACGCAGGCTCTATCGGTGGATGGTGAGCCAGGACATGGTGGCAAGCGATGCCGCCGCAGCCCTCGCCAGCCCCAAGATTGCCAAGACCCTGCCGCGCACCATGACCGATGCCGACGTGGGGGCGCTCCTCGAGGCGTGCGACACAAGCACGCCCGAGGGAATGCGCGACGCAGCCCTGATAGAGCTGCTCTATGCCTCTGGGGCGCGCATCTCGGAGGTGGCACGTCTTGATGCCACCGACATCGACTTCGCGCAGGCGCAGGTTCGCCTGTTTGGCAAGGGTTCGAAGGAGCGCGTGGTGCCGCTCTATCAGCGGGCTCTCGAGAGCCTGCGCACCTACCTGCGCGAGGCGCGGCCCTCGCTTGTGGCGCGCTCAAAGGGCAAGCAAACCCAGGCGCTGTTCGTGTCGGTGCGGGGGAGAGCGATGTCGGCCGATGCGCTGCGCACGCGCTTCGAGCGTTGCGTGGCGCTGGCGGGCATAGACGCACGCATAACGCCCCACGCCATGCGGCATACCTATGCCACCGAGCTTCTGCAGGGCGGCGCCGACCTCAGGAGCGTCCAAGAGCTGCTTGGCCACGAGAGCCTTGCCACCACGCAGATCTACACCCACCTGTCGGTCGAGCGGCTGAAAGAGGCCACGCGCCAGGCGCATCCGCGCGGAGAATGACCCGATGATGTGTGCATTCGGCCAAGGGCTTGCAATTGTGAGGTCGCACTCGACAAGAACTCATGGTTGTTGGTATACTTCCAGATTGCTGTGCATCCGCACCGCATAAATACGCACGCGTGGGTGACCCCAAGGCCTGGTGCCCGAAACAAACAGCCGAGTTTCGGGTGGTCTCTTACGGGGGCTGACCCTGCGCGGAGGACCAACCACAGGAGGTTAGAACATGGCTGTAAAGATCAACATCAGGACACTGCTCGAGGCT
>CACXFC010000097.1 GCA_902766835.1 uncultured Coriobacteriaceae bacterium
GGCGTAGGATACGGGATGATCGAGGATTCCAGGTGATGGCCGAGCACCTACGAAGAGGCCGTTACACCAACTTTTCCGACACTACCGTGCCCCTTTGGCACGAGCTTGCTAATTGACTGTGGTAACCTTTCCTCTGTGTGCAGCGTCTAGCTGCGTAAAGCCGCTCAAACCACCTAGAAGGTTGGACATATGCCTTGGAAAAAGCGTAGAAGCTCGAATGCCTATGCCAGCGACGACATGGTCGTGTATGGCCTGGTTGATAAGGAGGGGGCCGAGCGCGGCCACCGTCATCGCCATCATCATCACCACCATCATCACAGCAGCCACAGGTCGCGCAAGCCATGGATGGCATGGCTATGGGCGATTCCCGTACTGCTCGTCATCGCAGCGGGTTTGCTGGGAATCCAGCTCTATCGGTCGGCAAAGACCATGCGCAGCCAGGCCCAGGAGACCATGACCTCGCTGAATACGTATCTCAAGTCGGCGAAGGCCGGCGATGCGCAACAGCTGGCCATCTCCGCCACGGAGGTAAGCAACAAGGCGCATGCCCTTAAGGACGAGCTGAGCGGGGGAGAATGGACGATTGCCTCCTACATCCCCGTTCTGGGTTCCGACGTCAAAAGCGTGCGCACCTTGGGAGACGTTCTCGTCGACCTTTCGGACGAGGCGCTGGTACCGCTCTCGCAGAGTACTGACATCATGAGCCTCTCGACGCTCATGCAGGAAAGCGCGGTCAACATGGACGCGGTGACGGCGCTCTCGAATATCGTGCGCCAGACCCATCCGGTGGTTACCCGCTCGGCCGCGGCTATCGAGGAGCTTCCTCCGGCACACATCAAGCAGATTGCCAGCGTGCTTGAGCCTGCGCGCGAAGCCTTAGGCGATGCCCGTGCCATCATGAATCACGCCCTGCCGCTGCTTGAGCATCTGCCGTACCTGCTGGGTGCCAATGGCCAGGAGCGCAAGTACCTCGTGCTGGGCAACAACATCGCCGAGATTCACTCCATCGGCGGATTCGTGGGCATGGTTGGCATGATCACCGTCAAGGATGGACATCTCACCCTTGGCGACTTCACACGCATTAACGACAAGCTCGATTCCGCCCACGGCGAACCCCTTGGCGCAACTGATGAGGAGCGTGCCCTGTTTGGCGACCGCTGCGAGACGCACCACGGCGACATCAACGTCATCCCCGACTTCTCGCGCGTGGGCTCGCTCTACCAGACAGGCTGGTGGTGGTACCAGGACGAGTTCCTCGACGGTGTCCTCTCCTTTGACCCGGTGTTCCTGCAGGGCATGCTTGAGCTGACAGGCCCCGTGGAGACGAGCTATGGCGTGACGGTGGATGGCACCAATGCAGCCTCGATGATTCTAAACCAGTGCCTGTTCATGTGGTCCGCCACGGATTGCGACGACTTCTATAAGGACGTGGCTCACCAGGCCTTCGACAACATTCTTGCCAACCTGGGCTCCATCGATACGCTGGGCTTTTTGCGCCTCATTAGCGATGCGGGCGACGAGGGCCGCTGCATGGCGTGGGTGGCTGATTCTGCGGCCGAGGAAGCCGTCAAGCAGTCGGGCTTTGGCATGCCCATGGGCCACGACGCGGCAAAGCCTCAGATTGGCTTCTACGTTGCCGACAGTAGTGGCTCCAAGGCCTCGTATTACCTCAGCATCGACAGCACCGTGGGCGATCCCAAGAAGAATTCCGACGGCACGACGTCGTATTCGGTGACCACCATTCTCGAGAACCATGCCGACCGCTCGCTGCTCTCTACGCAGCTGCCCAGCTACCTGAACGGCTCTATGCAAAAGACCGTGGCGGGCGCCAGTGCGCTCTGCCTGCACGAGGACACCTACCTCATTGGCCCCGAGGGCGGTCACATCGAGGGGATTCAGGCCACATTCGACAATCTTTATGCCAACAGGCATGACATGGTGTGGGAGCAGAAGACCTACCAAGGGCTGGACGCTTGGTCGTCGAGCATGATTCTGGACGCCGGCGAGCGCTGCATTGTCACCTATACGGTTGTTACCTCCTCCGCAGCCACAGAGCCGCTCAAGGTTGTACAGACGCCCGTTGTTCCACGCGAGATTCGTGGTGACGCCGCAGCATAGCGAGGGGAAGTCAAGAACACTTACGGCAGGTGGGCACTTGCGGGCCAATGGGAAGACTTCCCTTTGGCCCGCTCTCCGGTCATGCTCGCGAGGGAGCCTTGGTATGCCAAAGGGAAGCCTTCCCATTGGCATGAAGGGCGTGTCCCTTAGTTCCCCCCTGTTGTGCATGCGAGCTTTGTGCTGCATGGCGGGGTTTTATACATTGACGCGTGTGAAAGAGTCTCCGGTACGCTACCATTAAAAAGCTTATTGCCTATTGGGGGAGGCTGCGTATCGTGAGAGCCCGACACATTTCTTCCAGTCGCAACTACCGCAAGCCCTTTGGTGCTGTGCAGATTGGTAATTCGCTGACCCTGTCAATCGACGTCTGGGACGAGCCTGAGGCAACGGCTGAGCTGCATTTGTGGGTAGAGGACGAGAACGAGCCCAATGGTGGGCATGAGAAGCTCGTTCCCATGGAGCGCACCGAGCATCCGGTCGAAGACGGCGGCATTCGCTTTACCGTTACCTACAAGCCGAAGGATCCCGACATCCTCTGGTATTCCTTCAACATCACCGCCGCAGACGGCAGCGTCTGGCGCTACGGTGCGCGCGAGGGCAGCCAGGTGGGCGAGGGAGCCTTTGCTTACGGCGTTCCGCCTTCATTCCAGATTACCGTGTACGACCAGAAGCGCGACGAGCTGCCCACCTGGTACAAGGACGCCATCGTTTACCAGATCTTCCCCGACCGCTTTGCGCGCGACGAGAACTGGCGCGAGCGTGCCGAGGCTGCCATCGATCCCAACCACAAGGGCATTCCGCGCCGCATCGTGGAGGATTGGAACACCTATCCGCGCTATGAGCGCCAGCCGAATGGCGACATCCAGAGCTGGGACATGTACGGCGGCTCCCTTGAGGGCATCCGCGGGAAGCTCGACTACCTCGAGTCGATGGGCATCACGGCGCTTTACCTGAACCCCATCTTCATGGCGCAGTCCAACCATCGCTACGACACGGCTGACTACATGCAGGTCGATCCGATGCTGGGCACCAAGGAGGACTTCGAGCGCCTGTGCACCGACGCCGCTTCGCATGGCATCTCCATCATCCTCGACGGCGTGTTCAACCATACCGGTCGCGACTCGCGCTACTTCAACTACTTTGGCAATTACCCCGAGCGCGGCGCCTACCAGGGCGAGGATTCGCCGTATCGCAGCTGGTTCACCTTCAACGAGGATGGCACCTATGCGGGATGGTGGGGCAACGCCGACTTGCCCGAGGTCAACGAGAACGATGAGGCCTATCGCGAGTTCATCTGCGGCGAAAACGGCGTTGTGCGTTCGTGGTTGCGTGCCGGTGCGCGCGGTTGGCGCCTTGACGTGGCCGACGAGCTGCCTGATGACTTCATTCGCGACATCAAGGCAGCGGCTCTGGCCGAGAAGCCCGACTCGCTGCTGATTGGCGAGGTCTGGGAGGATGCTACCAACAAGCATGCCTATGGACGCCTGCGCAAGTACTTCCAGGGTGATGAGCTCGATGGCACCATGAACTATCCGCTGCGCCATGCGATCCTCGACTTCCTGACCCTGCGTGCCACGGCTGGCGAGGCGGTCAACCTCATGCAGCAGCTCTGCGAGAACTATCCGCGCGAGCCCTTCCTGTCGTGCCTCAACCTGCTGGGCAGCCACGACCGCATCCGCCTGCTCACCATTCTGGGCGACTCTCCGCACCGTTCCATGCTGTCGGACGAGGAGCGCTACCACTATCGCCTGCCGCAGGACAAGAAGAACCTTGCCGTGAGCCGCCTGTGGGCCGCCACGCTGCTGCAGATGACCCTTCCCGGCGTCCCCTGCGTCTACTACGGCGACGAGGCGGGCGTGGAGGGCTACGCCGACCCGTACTGCCGCGCCCCGTATCCCTGGGACAACATCGACGCCAACTGCCGCACCATCTATCGCAATGCCATTGCCATTCGCAAGGCGGCAAGCCCGCTGGCAAACGGCAACTTCGAGCCGTTCGCCGTGGGCGACGACGTGCTGGGCTTCTGGCGCGTGGGCATGGCCGAGGGCGACGACACCGTCTGCTGCATCCTGGTGAACCGCAGCCTTTCCACGGCACATTCCGTACGGGTGCCCGTGTGCGGCGAGGCGGTTGACGACGTGGTGTCCGGCCGCGCCATCGATGTGGTGCCGGCTGACCCCAACTCGCCGAAGCGCGCCTCCAACCCCCACTCCTGCGACTACGACGCCACGCGCGACGCCGAGGTGTTCCTGTGGCCGCAGGGTACGTCGGTCATCTACTTCCACAACAAGGTGCGCCTGCAGACGCCCATGGAGCACGCGATGGGCATCGTGGCCCACATCACGAGCGTTCCCAACGACATGCCCGACCCCACCAATCCGGAGCAGGTTGTCAGCTGCCCGGGCACGCTGGGCGAGCCAGCCAAGCGCTTCGTCGACTATCTCGCCGAGGCGGGTCAGCGCTATTGGCAGGTGCTGCCGGTGAACCCCACCGACGAGTTCGGCTCTCCGTATGCGGGCCTTTCCGCCTTCGCGGGCAACATGTCCCTGGTCGAGGGGCTGCGCGTGCCCGAGGGCATTGACGGCGTGGCGCTGGCTGCCCTGGCCGAGCGTCCCGACACCCCCGAGTACCTCGCCTTCGTCGAGAAGAACCGCTCGTGGCTCATTCCCTATGCCACGTTCTGCGCCATCAAGGCCGAGCTCGAAGAGCAGCCGTGGCAGCTGTGGCCCGAGGAGCTGCGCACCTATTCGCCCGAGCTCTCCGAGCGTCCCGAGTACGCCGACCGCATCAGGCTCGAGTGCCAGGTGCAGTGGGAGTTCCAGCGTCAGTGGGACGAGCTGCATGCCTATGCCAAGGACCGCGGCGTCAAGCTCATCGGCGACCTGCCCATGTACGTGAGTGCCGACTCGTCCGACGTGTGGTGCGAGCGCGAGCTCTTCTGCCTGGACGAGGCGGGCAGGCCCTTCAAGCAGGCGGGCGCTCCGCCAGATCCGTTCGCCGAGGAGGGCCAGCTTTGGGGCAACCCCACCTACGACTGGTCGCTCATGCGCGCCACGGGCTATGACTGGTGGATGCGCCGTCTGGGCCGCATGTTCGAGCTGTATGACTACGTGCGCCTCGACCACTTCCTGGGATTCTCGTCCTACTACACCGTTCCGCAGGGCAAGAGCGCCAAGGAAGGCTCGTGGAACTTCGGCCCGGGCATCGACATGTTCCGCAAGGCCTACAACAAGTTCGGGCCGCTGCCGGTGATTGCCGAGGACCTGGGCATCATCACGCCTGCCGTGCGCGCGCTTGTGGCAAGCACGGGATTCCCGGGCATGGACGTCGTCCAGTTTTACGACGGTGACGTGCGCGAGGGATACAAGCCCGCGCCGGGCAAGATGGCCTACAGTGGCACGCACGACACGCAGACCCTGCTCGGCTGGTGCGAGCAGCGCTTCTTCGGCGGCAACCCGGCCGATGCGCTGGGCGACGGCCGTGCGGTTGAGCTGGCCGACAACCTGCTGCGCAAGACGCTCTGCAGCTCTGCAACGGTTGCCATGGCGCCGCTGCAGGACATTCTGGGGCTCGATGACGCCTCGCGCATGAACGTGCCGGGTGTGTCGGAGGGCAATTGGTCGTGGCAGGCCACCCAGGAGCAGCTCGACGCCTCGCGCGACAGGCTCCGCAAGCTTGCCGAGGAGTGCGGCCGCAAGAAGTAGCTGACTGCGCATACCCGCATGCCTGAGGAAATCAAGGGACACGCACCTTTTTGCCCCACGGGGCAAAAAGGTGCGTGTCCCTTGATTTCCGCGCATGTGCTGGGCCCTCAAGGTTCCTCCCGCTGGCGTGCGGGCTTTTGGCGATGGCTTGCCGTGCGCACAAAACCGCCGGAGGCATGAAGTACCATGTCCCTTGCGAAACAATGCTCACGTACCACAATCGCAGAGGAGCTTGACGTATGGCAATTGGGATTTCGGGAACACGGCGGACGAAGGATGCCCTGCTCGTGCACGTGCATTTGAGTGGCGATGCCACCGACAGCACGCTGAGCGCTCGTGTTACCACATCAGAAGGTGCCGAGCTTCCGGCTCGTGTGGTGCGCGGGGAGGAAGAGGGAGACTGGTTCCTCTCGCTGGCAGGCCTGCAGGTAACCCAGGTGCTGGCCCTTACTGCCCGTTCTGCCGAAGGCGATACGGTCGAAGAGCTGACCCACAAGCTTGGTTCCCTGTCGTCGCGCCTGCCCTCTCCCGGAAACGTGGTGAGGCGCCGTGGTGCGCATGCCCTGTCACATCAGGAGGCGGCTGCCAGCATGCTCGGTGCTTGGGATGTCTCCGTCGACCGCCTCGTCGAGACCCGCGACGGCTATGACATTTGCCACGGCCATGCAGTGCTTCTGGCTGATGACCTGTCCTCTACGCAGGGGGACGTGCGCGTGACGATTCTCGATGCGCGTGGGCAGGATGCCTGCGGTGACCCATGGATTTGCCTGGCCGACGAGACGGCCCAGCTCACGGACCACCCCGGCTTCTACGTGCGGCGCATCGAGTTCTCGCTGAAGGTGCCCACCGCCGTTACGTCCCTGGTGGCCTGGGTTCGTCCCGTTGAGGAAGGCAAGCTGCCGGCTGGGTTTGTGTCCCTTGGCCCGCGCGCCTTGGCAAGCGTCAGGCAGATGTGGAAGACGGCTGCCACCAGCGCCGCAGATGACACCGCGTACGACACCTGGTTCCGCGAGGCTCATGCGGCGCTCCCTACCGAGCTTGCCATGCAGCAGGATAGCGCGTTCTCTAGGCAGCGGCTGTTCTCCATCGTCTCGGTTGTGCGCACGGCTACGCCCGATGAGCTGCGTGAGATGGTGGACTCCCTGCTCGAGCAGACCTACGAGCACTTTGAGCTGGTGCTTGTCAATTCCGCGCCAGACAACCGCAGGCTTGCCTCCACGATGCGCGGCCTCGAGCTGGCCGACGCGCGCGTGCATTGCGTACCCCTTGGTGCGGACTTTGGCTCGGCGGCCGCCACGAGCGAGGGCATCGATGCTGCGGTGGGCGACTTCGTGTGCCTGCTTAGGGAAGGGGACACGCTTTCCCCCGATGCCCTTTGGTGTTTGGCTGCGGCCCTCGAGGCCAATCCCCATACCGACATTCTTTACAGCGACGAGGACGTTGTCGACCACGGGCGTCATGTGTCGCCGCGCTTCAAGCCCTCTTGGGACCCCGACCTGATCCTGGGGACCAACTACGTTGGCGGGCTGATGGCATTGCGTGCCAGCCTGCTTGGCGAGGCCGAGAACATGGACCGAGCGCTCGATGGCGCCGAGTGGTACCACTTGGTGCTCTATGCCTCCGAGCGCGCCCGCAAGGTGATTCACATCCCGCGCGTGCTCTATCATGCGCGCAAGCGCACCGATACGGCTGCCGTGGGAACGGCGAGTTTGGCAGCCGGCCTGCTTGCCCTTCGGCGCCATCTGGACGAGATGGAGTCCCACGCCTCGGCGCGTGCGTCGGCGCGCGTGCAGCAGGGTTACGAGGTTGGGTTCCCTGTGCCCGACGAAACCCCACTGGTGTCGGTAATTATTGTCAACCGCGACGGGGTCGCATCTCTTGACCGGTGCCTCGCTTCGCTGCGCGAGAAGAACGACTATGGCCACTATGAGGTGATCATCGTCGAGCAGGGGAGCGTCGAGGCGGCCACGTTTGAGTACTACCGGCAGGCCGAGGCGGCCGACCCGCGCGTACACACCATCTTCTATCAGGGAAAAGACGCGTGCGGTTGGGCTCAGCTGGTCAACTTTGGCGTTTCGCGCGCCAAGGGAGCCTACATCCTTCTGTTGGCGCCGTCGATTGAGGCGACAGAGCCCGGATGGATGCGCAGACTGGTTTCGCTGTGCGAGCGTGCAACGACGGGGGCGGCTGGCGCAAGGCTGGTCCGAACGGATGGAACCATTGCCTCTACGGGTGCGTTCCTCTCGCCCGAAGGCCCTGTATGGGTTGACCGCTATCGCTTTGCCGCCGACTGCTCTCGCGAGGAGGGGGCGCTGCTGCACACGGTGACCATTGCATCGGGCTCGTGCCTGATGGTGGATGCTGCGGCATTCAAGAAGGTCGGGGGCATGAACGTCGCCTTCGCGGGGCGCTATGGCGATGCGGACCTTTGCCTGCGACTGGCAGGGCGGGGGTATCGCGTGGTGCTCGATCCGCAGGTTGTGCTCACGTGCCATCAGCCGCTTGCAGACGACGAGGTTGGCGAGGCTACGGTGGAGGACCTGCGTGCGGTTGGCCGGCTGTGGGAGTCGTGGCCGTACGGTACCTCGGTGGTAGACCCGACCATGGAGCCCAACATCGACCCGCATAGCCCCTATCACGCCCTCAACTACTAGCCACATGTGAATCGGGGACGGTCCTCGTTTCACATGCGTGTGAATCGGGGACGGTCCTCGTGCGCGGCTCACGTGGCCCGCCGCTCATTCGCGGGATGGGCGCTCGTCGCTCCGGCGCGGCAGGGCGGCGAACTCGCGCCCTTCGGGCGCTCGGACAGCGCCACCCTCCCGCCGCGCCTGCGCTCCTCGCATCCCACAAAATTCGCTTCGGGTCACGCGCCCCGCGCCCGAGGCCCGTCCCCGATTCTGGTGCACGGTGGCAATTAAGGGACACGCCCTTTTTTGCCCCGCGGGGCAAAAAAGGGCGTGTCCCTTAATTGCCA
>CACXFC010000098.1 GCA_902766835.1 uncultured Coriobacteriaceae bacterium
CTGCGTGGGACGGAAGTACGCGGGCGAGAAGTCGATGGCCTTCTTGCGGTCCTCGTTGATGGAGACCTGCTGGATGTTGAGGTCCCACTCGTGCTCGCCGGGAGCAAAGGCCTCGTCAAACTCGGTGCGCGTCCACACCACGTCCTCCTTGGCAAAGCCCATCTTCTCGGCCAGAGCGTAGATGATGGCTGCCTCGAAGCCCTCACCGCTCTCGGGGTCGTCGTTCATGACCCAGGGCTCCCATGCGGGGTTGCCCGTGGCAACGGTGAGCTTGCCCGGCTCGAACGTGAGCTGCTTCACGTCATCGGTGGCGGCTGCGTCGGCAGCAGGAGCGGCCTCGTTGGAGGACCCACCGCAGCCTGCGAGGGCGACGGTGCCGAGGGCGGCAGCGCTCAGCTTGAGCATCTGGCGACGAGAAACGAAGAAGTCCATGGCGATAGTTCCCTTCTCACCCGCCTTCGCGCGCGAAGCGAAGACGTACGGCAAACAGATAGATTCATAGTAACGCTTCAAAACACGATGAACGCCGAGATTGCTCCACCATCGTGTTACATTGGTGCCAACAAACCGACATAGACCCGCGCAGCAACCGCCGTAGGAGACAACCATGGGCATCCTCATCAAGAACACCCTCGCCATTCTTCCCGCCAAGGATGGGCACGACGTCGACCGTCACGACCTGTATATCGAGGGCAGCACCATCGCAGGCATCGACGAGGCGCCTGCCGGCTTTGTTGCAACCGAGGTCATCGATGGCACGCGCCGCCTGACCATCCCCGGCCTCATCAACGCGCACACCCATACCTACATGAGCATGATGCGCAACGTGGCCGACGACCTCAGCTTCACCGACTGGCTCTTTGGCACCGTGGAGCCCATCGAGGACCGCCTTGAGCCCGAGGACGCCTACTGGGCATCGCTGCTCGGCCAGATTGAGATGATCCACAGCGGCACCACCTGCTTCAACGACATGCAGATGCACATCGGCCAGACCACGCGCGCCGTGCGCGAGAGCGGCATGCGAGCCGTCATCTGCCGCGGGCTGGTGGGCAGCGACTACGACCGTAGCGACTACCGCCTTGCCGAGGCCCTGCAGGAGCGCGACGACTTTGCCGACTGCAGCCGCCTGACCTTCCGCCTGGGGCCGCACGCCCCCTACAGCTGTAGCCCTAACTATCTGCGCATGGTTGCCGACGTGGCCCGCGAGCTGGGCATGGGCATCCACATTCACATTGCCGAGGGCCAGGTTGAGAGCGATAACATGCGGGCCGACCACCACTGCACGCCCGTCGAATACGTGCGCGACGCCGGCATCTTCGAGACGCCCACCATCGCCGCACACTGCATCCGTGTGGACGAGAACGACCGCGCCATTCTTGCGGCAAACCACGTGAGCGTAGTCACCAACCCCGCCTCCAACATGAAGCTTGGCAACGGCTTTGCCCCGGTGCCCGAGCTGGTGGCCGCCGGCGTCAACGTGTGCCTAGGCACCGACGGCGCCGCCTCCAACAACGCGCAGAACATGTTCCGCGAGATGAGCCTGCTCGCCCTCATCCACAAGGGCACCCACGACACGCCGCAGTGCATCTCTGCCGACGAGGTGCTCGACATGGCAACCATCAACGGCGCCCGCGCGCTCGGCCTGCCCACCGGCTCCATCGAGGTGGGCAGGAAGGCGGACCTCGCGCTGCTCGACCTCGACGCCCCCTCGCTCACGCCCCTGAACAACCCCGTGGCAGCACTCGCCTACTCAGTGAACGGCAGCGAGGTCACCGACGTCATCATCGACGGCCGCGCGGTGCTGCGCAACCGCGAGCTGCTGACCATCGACGAGGAGCGCGTGCGCCACGAGATTACCCGCATCTGCCAGCGCCTCGGCTTGGCGTGACACCTCTCGGCATCGGCACACGGCAGCAAAGACCGTCCAACAAGTGAGTGGCGCTGTGCGCTAACCACTCAGAGCGGTGTCTGCCACAAAACGCGATCTCGTGAACAGATTTTGCCTTCCGTTGCACGAATTGCGTTCACGAAATCGGTAGTGTCGGAAAAGTTGGTGTAACGGCCTCTTCGTAGGTGCTCGGCCATCACCTGGAATCCTCGATCATCCCGTATCCTACGCC
>CACXFC010000099.1 GCA_902766835.1 uncultured Coriobacteriaceae bacterium
TGAGGTGGGCAGCAAGCCGTGGTCTCCTCGCCACGTTAAACAGGGGTACCGTCAAAATGAATTGACGACAACAACTCTTTTGAGCCTATGGCTCTCGCCGCTTAATTAACAGCAGGCGCGTCTAACCGGGGATTTCTCCCGTCTTCGGGGCGACGTCATTTGAGGGAGATGCTCCTGCGGACGTAGCTGGTATGCCGCAGGCTAAGACCGAACTAGCTAGGATGCCGATTGCGGGTCACCACGCGTGACGCATCCGAATCCTTCGTGGTGACTGAGCTTGGAGACACCTGCCAGGGGATTACTTTGGACCGGAGTTCGATTCTCCGCACCTCCACCATGAGATCTACTGCGGGCCGCGGCTGACTATCAGGCGCGGCCCGCTTTCTTGTACGCAGCGGAGAATCGAACTCTGTGCAGGGCGGAGCCGTTAGGCGGACAGGCCAGTGGCCTGTCCGTAGGCGACGCGGGAGGCGGACGGAGTCCGCCGAGCGGGTGCGGATCGCCGAAGGCGAGACGCGGATTCTCCGCACCTCCACCATGAATACGCATGCGGGCCGCGGCTGACCATCAGGCGCGGCTCGCTTTCTTCTTGCCTCGATTGGCAGAAATTAAGGGACACGCCCTTTTTTGCCCCGCGGGGCAAAAAAGGGCGTGTCCCTTAATTTCTGTTCTGCGCGCGCTCTTTCTACAGCAATCCGGCACTTCCTTGCAGGTAGAGCTTCGAGGGTCGCAGGACACCGGCACTCCAGCGCGCCTTGACCCACATCGGCATGATCGAGAAGGCGTAGCGCCCCAGCGAGCCGTCCTCAAGCTCGACGGGAATTGCGCGCGTCATGGTCGCATCCACGCCCAGCTTCCAGCGCTCGTCCGCTATGCCCCACTTCTCCAGCATCTCCATTACGCGCGCGCTGTGCCCGTGGGCAAATTCTTCGCGCACTACCGACGCGCGCCGCAGGCCAAAGCGCAGATCGAAGGCAAAGGTGTCGCCCAGGTGGCCATCGGGATACACATCAAACTGGAAGTCGATCTGCCCGGGCACCACAGCGGCCAGATGAGAGGCTTTCTCCAGCAGGGCCCCGTCGTAGGCGGCAAAGCCTACCTCGTCGAAGATGCCCGCAAGATAGCGCGGGTCTTCCACCATGGCCTTCCGCACGTCGTTGTCCAGGTATCCGCACACGCGCATCGGCGAGCTCGGACGCCCCCTGAACAGGCCAAAGAACGAGAGTTCCCAGCCCTTGGGCATGCGTGCGGCCAGATCGAGGTAGAGCTGCGCTCGCTCAGGCTCGCCGAGCGCCACGAAGAACGGCTCCACCAGCTCCGTGTGCCACCGTGGCTGGAAGTGAACCGCCGCCGCGGGCACCTGTGGCCTCTTGGTGTCCAGCTCAAATCCGCAGGTAATGCTTTCGTGCTGCAGTGACTCCCGCTGATACCACGCGAGCATCTCCTCGGTGCCCGCAGCCAGAGGCGAGTCTATGTGCAGAGGCTCCTTTTGCTGCCCGTAGAGCAGCGTCACGTCGAGGAACGGGTCCCCCATCAGCGGAAATTCGAGGTAGGTCTCGGGACAATGATCGCCGGTGATGAACGGCGGCACAACCGTACGCACACGCTCGAGGCAGTCGCCGAACAGAACTGGGCCGCGTCCCTCGTCAGCTGCCTGAAGGCACAACACCTCAAAGCCATCGGTTATCGAAGGTGCCCTCATCGCACGTCCCTAACGCTCGCTAGACCGGCTTGCAATCTGCTGCACGCCAGCAATCAGATAGGTCTTCGCATCCACCGGCTTGCCGTTGCGCCAGCGTAGCTTTATAAACGCCGGATAGGCGTAGAGCAGCCCCTGACGCCCCTGTCTGGCCATGCGCTTCGCAAACATCGTGCCTGCCAGCAGCCGCCAGCGCTCATCGGCAAGGCCCCAGCTCTCCAGCAGCTTCATGAGCTCGCCTGCCGCCCCCTTCGGGTCGAACGAGCTTCCCGAGCTTGCCTCAGAGGGGGCGCCAAAGCGCAGGCTCGCGGCAAAGGTGGAGCCCGCCGCCCCGGCGCGTGTCACGTCAAACTGGAACTCAAGCTCAAACGGCTGCTGGGCGAGCTCCTGGCAGCGCGGCAGCAGGGTGTCGCCAAACTCTTCCATGCCCAGCTGCGCGAGATCGGCCTTAAGCAGGCTTGAATCCGCTGCATAGGCCTGCTGCAGCCGTGCATCGGGTATGCACTCCACGCGCAAATCCACCTCGGGCCTGCGTGGAAACACCCCCGCGTAGCAGGCAAACCAGCCACGCGGCAGGCGCGCCGCAAAGCGCCGGTACGCCTCAGCCGCATCGGGCCGGCCTGCCGCCGTCAGAAAGCCTGCGTGGCATTCCGGATCGTCCGTCCCCACCAGCAGCTGCACGGCGGGATGCGCAATGTCGCCCGAGCTCACGTCGTAGCTCAGAGCAAGCTGGCGCACGCCCCGCTCTTGCTGCGCAAACCATGCAAACGCATCACCGCAGCCACCAAAGCTGTCAGGCGCAAAGGTCATGTTGGGCGAGACATCTTCGCGCGCCGTCAGGACATGCAGGTCAAACCATGGATCGCCCGCCAGCGGCAGCTCAAACCAAAGCTCCGGAAAGGCGGCCCCCACCAGGCTCCGCTCGAACGCCTCATGCGCCAACGGGGCGCCGTCGCCAAACAACGCGGCCTCACGCCCCTCTTGCGCCATGAGCGCGTAGATGATGTCATAGATCATAGGGCGGGCGTCCATGCGCGTCACCTTGCTCGCAAGCGCTACTCCGCCACGTAGCTGGAGGCCTTGGGCGGTGTCTTGCCCTTGAGGGTGCCGTGGTAGTAGGCGTAGGTCATGGGTGCCGCATCCGAGAGCACCTCGGCATCCTTTACTTCGCCCACAAAGATCGTGTGGGTCCCCACGTCGAGCGTCTGAACCACCTCACAGGCCAGCACGCAGGCCGCGGCCACCGGCGTGAAGGGGTCGCCCAGAAGCGTCTTGCGGCACTCGATGCCGCCAAACTTGTCGAAGTTCGTCGAGGTGCGGAAGCCAAAGCGGCCGATGTAGGGCATGTCGGCCTCTTCGGTAATGGCGGTAAGCGCGAAGTGGCCGGCCTTGTGGATGACGCCCTCGGTATGGTTCTGCTTGTTCACCACCACCTGCACCTGCAGCGGCTGGCTGGTCAGCTGCAGGCCCGTGTTGATCACGCAGGCACCGTAGTCGTCGGCCGTGGCAGCCGACACCACATAGAGGCCCGAAGAGAACTTGTACAGTGCTGTGACGTCCATGAGTCCCCCTATCTTGGTCGCGTGCGACCAGCCTCGTGCCCCAGCGGCCCCGCCGCCCGGGCACCCCTTAGCGGTTGCGCTCCTTGAGCGCCCGCTGAATGTCCCTGTCACTCTGGCGCTTGGCCATGTCGTGGCGCTTGTCGTAGAGCTTCTTGCCGCGCCCTACGCCCAGCGTCATCTTGACCCGGTTGTGCTCGTCGAAGTAGAGCTCCAGCGGCACGAGCGCCAGGCCCTTGGTGCGCAGACGGCCGTCGAGGCTGTCAATCTGGCGGCGGTGCAGCAGCAGTTTGCGGCGCCGGTCGGGGTCAACGTTCCACACCCCACCGTTGGAGTACGGGTGAATGTGGGCTCCCACCAACCAGACCTCGCCGCCACGGATGATGCAGAAGGCGTCGGTCAGCTGGCAGGCGCGCTCGCGCAGGCTCTTGACCTCGGTGCCCGTGAGCACCAAACCAGCCTCGAAGGTCTCGGTTATCTCGTAGTCGTGGTGCGCCGTGCGGTTGCGCGCGATGGTCTTCTTGCCGCGCTTGCCCGGCACCTCCTTGCCCGACTTGTTAGTTGGCATCGTCTGCCTCCTCGCTGCTTTTGATCAGCTTCAGCAGCGCCATGGCCGCCTTATCGCCCACTAGGTCGCGCGCGCGGAGCGTGAGGTTGGTGGTCGTGTTGAGATCGCCAGCCGCTGCGGCATCGGTTGCGCACATGAGCAGACACACCGCGATCTCGGCGTTGGCGCCATCGGGCAGGCCCTCAGCTGCCAGCAGTTCGCTGGCCTGCTCGTCGGTCATGCCCGCGGGGTCCGCGTCGGTTCCCGCGGCATGCTCCAGCGCTGCCGCCAGGCCCCGGTCTGTTGCGTCCACGCGCTGCGCCACATGCAGGCAAGCTGCGGCAGCACGGGGCTTCTCGGCGGCAACGAAGTACTCGAAGAAGTTGAGGTAGGCGCGCACCAGATGCGGCGCCTCGCTCGCCCGCTCAAAGACCGTGAAGCTCAGGCCCAGGTATTCCTGCATGTCGCCGGCAATGCGGCAGAGGTCGGCAAGGTTCAGGCGATGCTCGCAACCCATCGGGTTCCAGCGAATCGCCTGCTTGAGCGCGAGCGAAGCCGCGTCGTAGTCGCCGCAGTGCACGTTTGCCAGCGCGAGATCGGAGTAGAGGCGGTCCAGGGGCTCGCCCACGTCGCGCAGCTCGCGCGGGTCGTTCTCCACGCGACGGTATGCCAGGCGCTCGAAGATGGTGGGGAAGCTGAACCACTGCACCTCGTTGGTGGTGGGGCAGTTTCGGTCCACGTATTCCTCGGCATCCTCTGCCAGGCGCGACAGCAGCTCTACGGCCTGCTCCGCCTGTCCCTGCACAAGCAGGCCCTCGGCCTGCAAAAGTTTGTCGGTCAGGTTGTTCTGACTCATGGTGCTCCTTACGTTGTTTGCTGCCCTCCAGTCTACCCGAGATGGAGAGCGGGCACACGCATGTGCCTGCGCGTGCCGAAGGAAAGACCTTCCAATGGGGCAATTAGGGGACACGCCCTTTTTTGCCCCGCGGGGCAAAAAAGGGCGTGTCCCCTAATTGCCCCCAGCGCCATCCTAGCGTTTTCCGGCCAGTACGAAGTCGATCTGGCCGCGCGCGGGATTGGCCTCGGCCACCTCGACGGCCACGCGCTGCCCCAGCCTAAAGGTGCGGCCGCTCTCCTCGCCCACCAGGCACATGCGCGTATCGTCGAACGTGAACCACTCCGTGCCCAGGTCGCGCGTGGGCAGCAAGCCCTCCGCACAGGTGTCGTCGAGCATCACGAACAGGCCAAAGCGCTCGACCCCCACGATGATGCCCGAGTAGCGCTCGCCAATCTTTCCCGCATAGAGCTCGGCCATCTTGGCCTTCTGCGAGTCGCGCGAGGCGGCGTCTGCCACACGCTCCTGCTCGGAGCACGTGCGGCACAGCTGCGGCAGCACGGATGCCACCGCCCGCTGCTGCTTGCCGCCGAGCGTGCCAGCCAAGTACGCCTTCAGCGCGCGGTGCACGATAACGTCGGGATAGCGACGGATGGGCGAAGTGAAGTGACAGTAGGCCGAAGCTCCCAGGGCGTAGTGGCCCTGGTTGTGCGGCAGGTAGATTGCCCGCGCCTGTGCACGCAGCAGCAAGGCATTGGCAAGATACTCGCCCGGCGTTCCCTTCGAGCGCTTGAGCACGTCCTGCACCACGTAGGGGTCCGCACTCAGCAGCCTCTCGGCGTCGCCCGGCTCCAGCAGCTGCAGCTCGTGCAGCACCGGCAGCGTTGCCGCCAGATGCTCATGTTGCGGCCGCTCGTGCACGCGGTAGGCGGCCGGCGCCTCCACGCCGGCAAGCACCTCTGCCACCGCCTCGTTGGCCATCAGCATGGCCTCCTCGATGAGGCTGGTCGCACGCGTCTGCTCACGCACCGAAACGCCCACGGGCTTGTTGTGCTCGTCGAGCATGACGCGAGCCTCGCGCGTCTCGAAGTCGACGGAGCCGCGCTTGCGCCGTATGTCGCGGCGCAAACCCGCCACCTCGTCGAGCAGGCGAACCGCCTCGGCCACCTGTATGGCCACTTCAGGCTCGCAGGGAAGGTCGCTCTCGGAAATCTTGCCCTCTAGCAGGGCATCTGCCGTTGCATAGTCGAGCCGCGCGTGAGAGCGGATGGCCGAGGGCATGGCCTTAGCCGCGCGCACGTTGCCCGCGCTGTCCAGCGTCAGCATCACCGTCATGGCCAGGCGATCCTCGTTCGGACGCAGCGAGCAGAGGTCGTTGCACAGGCGCTCGGGCAGCATGGGCAGCACGCGGTCAACCAGATAGGTGGAGCAGGTGCGCTGGCGCGCCTCAAGGTCCATGGGCGAGTCCCAGGGAACGTAGCTTGTGACGTCGGCAATGTGCACGCCCACCTCAAAGCCGCCGTCCGCAAGGCGTCGTGCGCACACAGCGTCGTCGAAGTCCCGAGCATCGGTTGGGTCGATGGTGAAAGTCATCAGTTCGCGCAGGTCCCGGCGTCCGCGCTCGCGTGCGAGGGTTCCCTCCACGTCAAGCACCAGCTCATCTGCCTGCTGCAAGGCAGCCGGCCCAAACTCGGTAGCCAGCCCGTGCGAGGCTATAACCGTCTCAACCAAAAGGTCAAGGTCCGCCGCCGCGCCAACGCGCCGGTCAATGGTCACCACGCCCGCCGACCCGCGTGCGGGATACTCCAGAATGCGTGCTTCGACGATGTCGCCCGAACCCACACCCAGGCGCTCGGCACAGTGGTCCTCGGGAAGTACGAAGAAGTCGCGGCCCAGCCGGCCGTCAAGCGGCGTGATGGCACCAAGCGGGCCAGCAGGCTCGTATGCACCCAGGAAGGTGAGCGTCGCGCGCGTCACAACATTGCGCACCACAGCCATGGGCTCGGTTCCGCCCCTGCGCACCAGGCTCACCTGAACCTCGTCGCCATTCATCGCCTCATGAATGCCGCCGCGCGCCACCATGAACGTGCCCTCGGCGGTCTCCACCGATGCCGTGCCCGGTCGCGTGATGTGTATGGTGCCCTGCGCCAGCTGGCGCGGCTTGTTGCGAGCTCCCGCGGTGTTGCCGCGTCTCCTGTTGCCGTGATGTGGTCTCTTGCGTCCCATGTATTTCCTCTTTCCCGCGCTAGTGCGGTTGGGTGCAACTAAGGGACACGCCTTTTGCCCTGCGAGACGGACAAGGAAATTAAGGGACACGCCCTTTTTTGCCCCGTGGGGCAAAAAAGGGCGTGTCCCTTAATTTCCCCGCCTGTCTTCCTTGGCAAAGGAGGGCGTGTCCCTTAGTTGCCACATGTATCTCATGCTACCCAAGTTTGCTGACAGCCAACAGCTGGCGCCAGCACAAAAAGCGGCCCGGTTTTCACCGGGCCGCCCATACGTACGCCTATGCCGCGCTGCGCCTACACCTTCAGATAGCGACGCATGGCAATGATCGAGCCAAACGTGCCCAGCAGCAGGCCAATCACGACGAGGCCCAGATAGGTCTGGACCACAATGCGCGTGGGAAGCGAGAACGAGAGGAACTGGAGGCTGTTCTCAAGCCGGGGGATAAGCGCGCCCATGCCAAAGTGGATGGCAATGATGGCAAGGGCCGAGCCAATCAGTGCCTCAAGCATGCCCTCAGCCACGAACGGCCCGCGAATGAAGCTGTTCGAGGCACCCACCAGACGCTCGATGGCAATCTCGCGGCGACGCGCGGAGATGGCCAGGCGAATGGTGTTGTTGATGAAGACGAAGGCCACGAAGGTCAGCAGGCCCACCAGCACCAGCGCACCAATGCGGATGTAGTTGGTCACGCTGAACAGGCGCTCGACCGTCTCGCGACCATACTGCACCGAAGCACTGACGTCTTCGGGATCGTCGCACACGGCGGCAAACTCGGGGTCGTTGATAAGGGCGTTGGCGGTCGTCTCGACCTGCTGGGGGTCATCGAGCTTGATGACCAGCGACGCAGGAACGGGGTTCTCGCCATCGAGGGCGGCCACGGCGTCCGCAGCGTTGCGGTTGCTCATGGTCTCCTTGTACTCCTGGAGTGCCTCGTCCTTGCTCTTGTAGCGCACGGACTCAACGTTGTTCCAGGTCTCGATCTTTGCCTTCAGCGCGTCGACGGCGCCCTGATCGGCCCCGTCGGCCAGGAAGGCCTGGATGGTTACGCGGTCTTCCACGTTGCCCACCAGGTTGGTGAGCATGGCAGAGCCAAGCACGAACACGCCGATGATGAACAGCGACAGGAAGATGGTGACGATGGCACCAAAGACCGTCGACCAGTTGCGACGGAAGTGACGAAATGCCTCGCGCAGCGAGTAGCCGATGTTAGACATAGGTACCGTAGCCTCCCCTCTCCTGATCGCGCACGATATGGCCTGCCTCGAGCGCCACGACGCGGCGGCGCATGGAGTCGACCATCTCGCGGTCGTGCGTGGCCATGACCACGGTGGTGCCCGCACGGTTAATACGGTCGAGCAGCTTCATGATGCCCAGCGAGATGGCCGGGTCGAGGTTACCCGTGGGCTCGTCGCACACCAGCAGCGGCGGGCGGTTGACCATGGCGCGTGCCACGGCAACGCGCTGCTGCTCGCCACCGGAGAGCTGGTCGGGGTAAGCGTCGGTGCGGTCGGACAGGCCAACCAGGCGCAGCACCTCGGGCACCTGCACGTTGATGACCGAGCGCGGCTTGCCAATGCACTCCAGGGCAAACGCGACGTTCTCATAGCAGGTCTTGTCGGGCAGCAGCTTGAAGTCCTGGAAGACGCAGCCAATCTGGCGACGCAGGTAGGGAACCTTCCAGTTGCGCATGCGCGTGAGGTCTTGCCCGGCAACGAGCACCTTGCCCTTGGAGGCACGCAGCTCGCGCGTGAGCAGACGGATGAAGGTCGACTTGCCGGAGCCGGAGTGACCGACGATGAAGACGAACTCGCCGGGATAGATGTCGAGGCTGACGTCTTCGAGCGCGGGCTTATTGGGCTGGGACGGATAGATGTGTGTGACGTTTTTGAGCGAGATGGTTGGCGTGCCCTCGTGAGACACGATGGCCGGCGCGCTGTCGGCAAGAGACGCATAGGTGCTCTGCTGCTGTGCACTGGCCTCGAGCTCCTCGGCCGAGGGTACCACGGGGAGATCGAGGGCCGGACGCTCCTGCACCGCAGGCTGATTGCCCTGGTACAGAATGGCGTCAATCTCGTCTTCCACGCTGCCGGCGCCTGCCGACCCCATGGTCTGGCTCCCCTGGACGCCCTGAGTAGCCTGACGGTTCAGGTCGTCCCCTTGTCGCTCAGTGCTGCGAAAATGGTTTGCCACGAAAGCTCCTTCTTCCACGTAGCGACGCTGACAGAAACATCCTTCATGGTATCAGAGTATGTGCTGGTAACGGCATATACGCAGCCTGTACGACAAAAGACCACAGGGTGACACGACACTGGAGCCACGTGGCCACATCAAAGGGACGAGGGGCAATTAAGGGACACGCCCTTTTTTGCCCCGCGGGGCAAAAAAGGGCGTGTCCCTTAATTGCCCCTAATTGCTCTGCTTGCCTTCGCCGCCGCCAACTACCCAGCGGTGGTAACCCACCACAAACTCGTCGAGGTCGCCATCGGAGAGGACCGAGTCGACGTTACCGCGCTCGACACCCGTACGCAGGTCTTTTACCAGCTGATAGGGGTAAAGCACGTAGCTCCTGATCTGGTTGCCCCAGGCGATGTCGTGCTTGGGCCCGCGCAGCTCGTCAACCTGGGCGCGCATGCGCTCCTGCTCCAGCTCGTAGAGCTTCGAGCGCAGGATGCCCAAGGCAAAGGCCTTGTTCTGCAGCTGGCTGCGCTCGTTCTGGCAGGTGACCACGATGCCGGTGGGCAGATGTGTGACGCGCACGGCCGAGTCGGTGGTGTTGACGCCCTGCCCGCCGTGGCCCGACGCATGGTACACGTCGATGCGCAGGTCGTTCGGGTCAATCTCCACCTCTACGCTGTCGGGCAGCACGGGCAGGACCTCGACGCCCGCAAAGGTCGTCTGGCGGCGCTTCTTGGCATCGGTGGGCGAGATGCGCACCAGGCGATGGACGCCCTGCTCGGCGCGAAGCATGCCGTAGGCGTTCTTGCCCGACACGGTGAACGTGGCACGGTCGAGGCCAATGACTTCGGCGGCCGGCGCATCGTTGACGGTGACCTTCCAGCCGCGGCGTTCGCAGTAGCGCAGGTACATGCGGAAAAGCATCTCGCACCAGTCCTGGGCCTCAAGGCCTCCCTGGCCGGGTGTCACGGTGACGATGGCGTCGCCGTGGTCAAACTCGCCGGTGAACCAGCTCGAGAGCTCCAGCTCGCCGAGGTCGGCCGTCAGCTCGCGGGCAAGCTGGTCGGCCTCCTCAAGCAGCTCGTCTTCGCCCATCTCCTCGCCCAGCTCGAGCGCGGCGAAGGCGTCATCAAGCTTGGCACGCGCGCCGTCGATGGCCTGCACGTCCTCGCGCGCCCGCGTGAGCTGCGCCATCGTCGAGCTTGCCGCATCCGCGTCGTTCCAGAAGTCGGGACGCGCGCTCTGCTCCTCGAGGCGAGCCACCTCGGCGCGGCGCTCGTCGATGTGAAGGTAGCCCTCCACCTCGTCGAGGCGTGCGCCAAGGGCCTCAAGCGAGGCACGAGAGACATCTACCACGGCCACGGGCTACCTCCTGCCGTGGCAGTTCTTGAACTTCTTGCCGCTGCCGCACGGGCAGGGCTCGTTGCGCCCCACGTTGGCGTAGGGGTTGGGGTCATCCGACTTGCGATAGGTGGCCACCGTCGACTGACCGGGCTGCATGTTGGCGTTCGCGCGCGGCTGTGCCGCAGGCATTGCGGGCGCCGGACGATTGGCCCTGCCTTGGTCGCCGTCAACCTCGCGCGGGCCAGAGTAGCTCGCCCCGCGCAGCTCGTCGGGCTCGGCGTCGGCGTCAGGCGCCTGCTGGGGCGCCCTCACCAGCTCGATGCGCAGGATGGTACGCAGGAAGTCCTCGTACATGGTGTTGACCAGCTCGGTGAAGGCGGCGTAGGCTTCGCTCTTGTACTCCACCAGCGGGTCGCGCTGGCCAAAGCCACGCAGGCCGATGCCCGTCTTCAGGTAGTCCATCTCCTGCAGGTACGACATCCAGCGCGTGTCGATGACGCGCAGCATGACCTGCGCCGAGAGCTCGTGCATGACCTCGTCGGACAGGCGCTCGCGCTTCTCTTCGTAGCAGGCGCTAATGAAGTCGTTGACCTTCTCGACAATCTCGGAGTGAAGGTCGTCCTCGGTGATGTGCGGGACGTCCTCGCGGCCGGTGAGCTCCGTCATCCAGCGCTCGAGGCCTTCGGTATCCCAGTCGCTCGGGTCAAGGGCCTCAGAGCAGAACTCCGTCACCTTGCGCTCGGCGGTGTCGTAGGTCACGTCGCTCACGTGCTCGGTCAGGTCCTTGCCGTCGAGGATCTTGTTGCGCTCCTCATAGATGACCTGGCGCTGCTTGTTCATGACGTCGTCGTAGTCGAGCACGTTCTTACGCATGGCGAAGTTGATCTCCTCCACCTTGCGCTGGGCGCTCTCGACGGCCTTGGTGACCATCTTTGCCTGGATGGGCATGTCGGGCGGCATGTCGTACTTGGTCATCATGGCCGAGATGCGGTCCATGCGGTCGCCGCCGAACAGGCGCATGAGGTCGTCGTCGAGCGAGAGGTAGAACTGGGTCTCGCCCGGGTCGCCCTGTCGGCCCGAACGGCCGCGGAGCTGGTTGTCGATACGACGGCTCTCGTGACGCTCGGTGCCGATGACGCACAGGCCACCAGCGGCAATGACGTGCTCGCGCTCGCGGGCGCACACCTCGCGGGCCTTGGCCAGCGCCTCGTCGCGCTGCTCCTTGGTCGCCTCTTCGAGGTCGATGCCCTGCTCGCGCAGGATGTCGTCGGCCATGAAGTCGGGGTTGCCGCCCAGAAGGATGTCGGTACCGCGGCCGGCCATGTTGGTTGCGATGGTCACGGCACCCTCGCGGCCAGCCTGCGCCACGATCTGCGCCTCGCGCTCGTGGTACTTGGCGTTGAGGACCTGATGGCGGATGCCGCGCTTGTCGAGGATGCGCGAGAGGCGCTCGGAGCTCTCGACGGTGACCGTGCCCACCAGGCAGGGCTGGCCTGCCGCATGGCGCTCGGCCACGTCGTTGGCCACCGCGTCGAACTTGTAGTCGATGGTCTGGTAGACCAGGTCGTCGTGGTCGACGCGGATGACCGGCTTGTTGGGCGGAATGGCCTGCACGGGCAGGTTGTAGATCTCGCGGAACTCCGCGTCCTCCGTCATGGCCGTACCCGTCATGCCCGAGAGCTTGTCGTACAGACGGAAGTAGTTCTGCAGGGTAATGGTGGCCAGCGTCTGGTTCTCCTCGCGGACGAGCACGCCTTCCTTGGCCTCGATGGCCTGGTGCAGGCCCTCGGAGTAGCGCCTACCCTCCATGATACGGCCAGTGAACTCGTCGACGATCTTGACCTCGCCGTCGACCACCACATACTGCTGGTCGCGATGGAACATGTACTGCGCCTTGAGGGCCTGCTGCAGATGGTTCACCAGCTGACCGGACATGTCGGCGTAGATGTCATCAATGCCCAGGGCGCGCTCGACCTTCTTCAGGCCCTGCTCCGTGGTGGCAATGGTGTGCTTCGCCTCGTCCATCTCGTAGTCGACCTCGGGGATGAGGCCGCGGACGGCACGGGCGAAGTCCTTGTAGGTGCTGGCCGACTTGGTGCCCGCACCAGAGATGATGAGCGGCGTACGTGCCTCGTCGATGAGGATCGAGTCGACCTCGTCGACGATGGCGAAGTGGTGCCCGCGCTGCACGCGCATGGCGGCACGCGTGACCATGTTGTCGCGCAGGTAGTCGAAGCCAAACTCAGAGTTGGTGCCATAGGTGACGTCGGCAGCATAGGCAGGTTTCTTGAGGTTGAGGCGCATGCCGTTCTGCAGCAGGCCCACCGACATGCCCATGTAGCGGTAAATCTGGCCCATCCACTCGCTGTCTCGCTTGGCCAGGTAGTCGTTGACCGTGACGATGTGGACGCCCTCGCCCGAGATGGCGTTGAGGTATCCCGCGAGGGTCGAGACCAGCGTCTTGCCTTCGCCCGTCTTCATCTCGGCGATCATGCCCCGATGAAGCGCGGCACCACCGATGATCTGCACGTCGAAGTGACGCAGCCCCAGGGTGCGCTGTGAGGCCTCGCGCACTGCCGCAAAGGCTTCGGGCAGCAGGTCGTCGAGCGACTCGCCATTGTTGTAGCGCTCCTTGAACAGGGCGGTCTGACCGCGCAGGTCGTCGTCGCTCAATGCGTGGAATGTCGGCTCAAGCGTGCCAACCCTATCGGCAAGGGCGCGCAGCTCCTTGAGCTGCTTGTCTGCACCACGAGAAAGCAACCTGGCAAATAGTCCTGGCATGGCACTATCCCTACCTATCTTGCGAAACGAGAAAACGCTTCTGAGCTTGCATCGCACTACTTTATCAATTGGCCAACCATGTAGCAGCACGTATGCTACATGCCACCAAAAGCGCAGAGACGCTTACGGCGTTGGTGCACCAGGCTCGTCTTGCAAGATGATCTCGACGATCCGTCGCAACGCCAGCGAAGGCGGCATCCCGCGTGCCTCGATGAGGCGCCTGCTGTAACGACGATACCACTCCGCCACCTCGTAGGCCCGACCGGCCGCCTTGAGTGCGCGCACCAAAAGGATCATCGCATCCTCGCGCAGGTAATCTATATGGTGCGCATCCATGGCGCACCGAACGGCCAGCTTCGCCTTCCCTAGGCGCATGGCCGCCTCGCCTGTGGCAATGACGCCGTCAACATAGAGCGTCTTCAGCTCTTGCGCGCGGTCGGCCACAAGCTGCCCCAGAGCCCCCACGTGCTCGTCGGGGCCCGATGAGAACAGCTGCATCATGCGACGCCCATGGCCCAGCACCCAGAAGTCGTCTCCGTTCTCGGCCAGCGCCATGCGCGCCTCGCGCTCGAAGTCGTCTATGTCGCAAGAGACCAGCCCCATGTCAAACCCAATGGCGCCCTGCGTCCGGTCGGTCAGGATGACGTTCTCCCCGCCGCAGAACTCTCCCAGGCGCTTGCGCGCCTCACCTGTCGCCTCGTAGAGCTTGCGAAGGCCTTTGTAGTAGTCATCGTTACCCCACAGCACCTCCACCGCCTGGTAGCGCCTCAGCTTGTGGCCGGGAGCCATGGCAAGCAGGGCTATGAGGTCGCGCGCCCGGCGTCGCTCGAGCAGGCCCTCTGGGGGCGTCTCGCCGGCAACCTCTATGAGCAGCCCGCCGAGCACCGAGACGCGCACCTTCGCTCCCTTTTCCACAGGTATTGGCAGCTCAGCCTGCCCGCCCTCGCCCAGCGCGCTGGCGCTTTCTGCGACGGGAGCCGGCAGCGCACGAACCGGCTGCTCCTCACGGGGCGTGAACATCTCCGACTGCCGGGCATGCACCGCCCTCAAGAGCTCGGCCCACGTCGAGGGAAGCACGTTTGCCATTCTGACCCACAGCTCGGGACAGTCGTTCGCGAACACGTTGAGGACCCAAAGCGAGTCTTGCGGCAGGGGTAGTGCGTTGGGTATCTCAAGCGGACGCCGCTCGCCCATGTAGGTTGCATTGGCCGCCACGTGCGCAATCAGGCTCATGCCCTCCGCCAAGCCCGGGGTATCGCAGAAGCGGGCAAGGGAGTCGGCCTCTCCCAACGCCTCGCGCGCAATGGCGTCAACCAGCCGTGATGCCGCAGATAGATACCCCTCGCACAGGGTCTGAGCCGCATTTGTGGCCTTCTGCGCCCGTACGTGCGCCCGCGAGTACGCCCGCATGCGCAGGTCGGCCACAGAGCACGCGAACAGACAAACCGCCTGAAAGAAGCCGTCTCCCGCGCGCTCTGCCCATGCAACCGCCTCCTCGATGCTGTCCGTGCTCACGCACGAGCCCATCACCACCTCCAAGGCGTTCTCGATTGCCTCGTGATATCCGTAGAGCCTCCTGAGGCCCGAGCGCGCGAGAAAGTTCCGGGCACAATCGAAGAGGTGCTGCTCCTTGAGGTCGGGCACGCCACCAGACATGACCAGGGCAATCATCACGTCCTCGCACACCAGCGCATCGGGAATGCTTTGGGGCTCGCGCGCGAGCATCTGGTTGGTGGCAAGTGCATACGCCTCTTCGAAGCTGCCCCGCGTGAGCAGGCGCACGAGGCGCAGGTGATCCAGGCACGAGAGGCCCAGGGAGTCCAGTGGATCCGTTTCGAGGTACTTTGAGGCTCGCTGGGGGTTGCGCAGCACGTCCCTGCAAGCGCCCAGCAGCAGGACCTGTCTGTGCAGGCGGGCATCGTAGCTCGAGGTCACCTGCAGACGCTCCAGCTGGGTCCATGACTCATCGACCTTCGCGGCAGTGCCGGTCAAGGCATCCACCGCAGCCCTGCTCAGCACGACTCGGGCGTCATGGGTCGCACCCACAATCTCGGCCCTGCGCAGCGCCCCCTCAACAACCTTCGTGTCTCCTATGGATGCGTAGGGCACGCCCCACTTCACGCAGATCGACATGAGGTCATCTTCCGAGGCGCATAGCCTGCTCGTCAGCACCGAGCGCCTCGTGTCCTCACGTGCGGCCAACACACTGCAGGCCCGCACGATGAGCTGCGGAAACTCGGCGGCAAACCCACGCAGCGCCGGTTCGCACGCCGCATACACATCGTCGCGGCTCAGTCCGTGGCACACAAAGACGCCCTTGTTTGCATCGACCCCAAAGAGCGGGGCATCACGCTCCAGCCACTGCAGCTGCTCGATATCGCAGCGTCCAGAGACCACACTCACCTCGTCGAGCGTCCCCTCTCCCAGCAGCATCATGGCAAACCGCACACGCTGTTCCTCGAGGGGTTGACCCTGACGGATGGTCTTTCTAATAAGGTCCTCAAGCACCTCAAGGTATCGCCGCCCCAAGGGGTCTACCAGCTCGTCATCATCGCCTATGTCGCTATTGCATGCGGCTACCAGCGCAGGTATGCCACCTGTCATGCCTTCGCAGCGCTCGTCGAGCTGGGACGCAGGTACGATCAGGTTCTCGACGGTAAGACACACCGGGTTGTTGAGGCATTCCACAACCTGCTGCGATTCGGGGCGCACGCACACCAGCACGCGCGCACCCGCCTCAACAAGGCGCATGATCGCCCGCCCTTCAGCTGCGGCCTCAACTTCGTCGGGTGGCACAATGCCATCGAAGATGACCAAGACCCCGCGCTCTCTGCGTACGCGCTTGCACACTTCCCGAGAGCACCGCACGATTTTCCGGCAAGCCTGTTCGTCTGTGGTCTTGTCCATCTCATAGCGATACACCTTTATCTGCGACTCTTCTGCTTCACGCTGTGCCAGAAGCGTAAGAAAGGACTTGCCCATACCTGGTTCCGCTATGACGGCAACCAAACGCTCGATTCTAAGCGTATTGAGAGCTGGCAATGTAGCTGCATAAGGCCGATCGTCGATATCATCACGCAGCCAATCGTCAGGTGATACATATGTATCACGATATTCATTATTCTTTGCGCTTATAGATTGTTCGGTATCTCCTGCCATCGTTGCCCCCACGAATTACTGATACAAGCGATTTGCTCAATCAGGTCGTACTATGCATTACCTGATTGAACTTAGCATCAGCGCACAGCTGTTGATTTATCAATTTATTCGTGCTTTGGAATATTCGTGTGACTTACGACGTAGTTTCGTGCGACAAAAGTATGTATCAATTGTAACAAAATGCATTATTTCGCAGCTAGATTACGTTGTTAGTACTCTTCTTACGATGTTGCATCATGTACCAAGCAGTGTTCATAACTCTGTAAATATCTCATTTTGGGATATGTTATCTAGAGTTGGCTGGTTGGATCGCGTCGTAAATGTTGGTGTAAGCCCGGGAACGGCCCCTTTGTAAGGAGAACGGCCATTGCCTAGAATTTGAAATCGCGACAA
>CACXFC010000100.1 GCA_902766835.1 uncultured Coriobacteriaceae bacterium
AGTCAAGTGCAGTGGTATACGAGGGGCAATTAAGGGACACGCCCTTTTTGCCCAGCTGGGCAAAAAGGGCGTGTCCCTTAATTGCCCACCGAGTTAGTCGAAGCAGTCGCACCGGCCCACTTGACTCGTCTTTAGTGGCAGGACAGCGAGCCTTACGCCAGCCCCAGGCGCGTGCGGAAGGCCTCCCAGAGCTTGGCCGAGCCCTGCTCGGTGGGGTGGCACTGGTCGGGGAAGAAGTCGTCGGTACCCACCTCAAGCACGTCGTACATCGAAATGTGCTCCCAGCCATGTGCGGCGCTCAGCTCGCCGAGCACCTGGTCAATCTGATCGAGGCCATAGAGGTTTACCGCGTCGGTGCGCTCGTTGTTGGGCGGTGAGACCACCACGAGGTGCTTGCTGCGCGCGTCTGCCTCCGTCAGTGCCTGCTCGGCAAAGGCCCTGAAGTCCTCGATGGATTCCTTTGCCGCATCGTTGGCGCCCAGCATCACGACGATGACGTCGGCACCGTCGCCCAGCCAGGCGTCAGGCTCCTCGGCCAGGTACTGCATCCTGAAGCCGCTGATGCCGGCATTGACGAAATTGGTAACGCCCTGCTGCGAGGCGTAGGCGCGGAAGGCGTTGGTCCAGCAGTTGACATAGGTGGGTGTCTCGTAGTACTCGCCCTCGTTGCCGGAATAGACCAGAACGCCGGTGTCGCTGGGGTCGTCGAAGCCATCGATGAGGTAACCCGCCGTGATGGAGTCTCCTATCACGCGGATGGACTCCACCTGCCCTGTCTGCAGCTGGCCGGCGAAGGTCGAGAGGTCGGGGCCGCTCTGCTCTGGCGCAGGCGTATCCTCAACTGCCGGCACCGTGGTGGCCGGCTGCTCGACTGCCTGCTCCGGCTGCTCGCCACGTAGGCGGGGGAGTATGAAGAGAGCCACCAAAAGGCCAATGGCCACGACCGCCACCGCGATCAGTGCGATGAGCGCCCCTTGCATCGGGCGCCTCTTGGGCATGTCGGTAAACTCAATCTGATGACGAGGCATGGTCGCTCCCGTTCGTTCGTGCTTGCTTGCCTCAAGACATTATGACGGAGCGGGGGAGCCGTGTGGGACCTAATTGCCGAACCCGCTGACGTACGCTGCTCATTTCAAAGGGGCGATAACCGCTCCTGAAGATGGGTCAAGGGGTGGCGACATGGAGCGGAAAACTCCCCGGCACATAAGTGCTCCCGCATGAAATTGCGGACTCGCGTCTGCGCTCATGGAGCGCTTATGTGCGGGGAGTTTTCCGCTCCAGCATCCGTATTGGGCTCGCTTGACTCAAGGCATTATGACGGAGCGGACGTGCGGGAGTGCGGGTTTCTCGGCACATGACTATGCGCATTACACATAAGAAAAAGAATCGGAAAGCATTGGATTGCACCATGCTTTGCTGGCACAATGGAAATGGACTGATGGGCTATGCCGGGCAGTTGCCGGCTGGTAAGGAGTTGTCCCATGAAGATGACAAGTAGGCACATTCTGGTTTTGGTCGCCATGTGCGGCCTCATTGCGTCGGGCATCGGCCTGGTGACAAATGTCTCGGGCCTCTTCTTCACGCCCGTTGCCGATGAGTTTGGCATCCTCAAGGGCTCTGCAAGTCTCATGCTTACCATCTGCAATATCTCGCTAGCCATAGGTGGCACCATCCTCCCCAGGATTCTGAACGAGAAGACGCTCAAGCCCCTGCTTATTGGCTCGACCGGCATACTTGCGGCGTCGACGGCAGCGTTGGCAATGTGCCCCAGCATCATGCCCATGTACGTGCTTTGCGTCCTGCGTGGCCTTGCGGCGGGCATGGTGACCTTCGTCTTTGTGACCACCGTGCTCAACAAGTGGTTTGTGGCCAGCATTGGCCTTGCTACCAGCATTGCGATGGGGTGCAGCGGCCTTGCCGGCGCCCTGTTCTCTCCCATTGTCAACGGCATTATCTCATCGGCCGGCTGGCGCATGGGCTTTGTGGTGTTGGGCCTGTTGACCGTTGTGCTCAACCTCCCGGCCATCTTCTTCCTTCCCTCGCTTGATCCTGTTACCTCGGGTAACAGGGCCCTCGGTGCAGACAGTGCGCCCGCTGCTGCCTCTACCGACACTGCCAACGAGCAGTATGTACCGCCCATTAACGCTGCCGTCTTCGCTGCTGTTGTTGGCTTTGCGCTCTTTGGCTCGGCTATCACCGCCCTACCGCAGCACTTCCCGGGCATCTCGGAGCTCTATCTGCGCGATGCTGCCGTTGGCGCGAGCATGCTCTCGGTGTGCATGATTGCCAACACAGCGGGCAAGATTGTGCTCGGCGCCCTTATCGACCGCCTGGGCACCAAGCTTTCGGTTCTGCTGTATACCGTGCTGGTAGCCGTGGGCCTGGTTGTGGTCCTGGTGATGCGCACCCCGATGCTGCTGCTGATCGCCGCCGCCCTCATCGGCCTGTGCTACTCCATCGCCACGGTAGGCATCACCATGATTACGCGTGATGCCTTTGGCTTGGCCAATTACGGTAAGACCTATCCCATCGTCAACCTGGTGGGCAACATGTCCAATGCCGTCTTCTCGTCGGTCGTGGGCTTCATGTACGACTTCACCGGCGGCTACACGCTAACACTCTTCGTGTTCCTCGCTATGGTTGCGAGCATCTTTGCCATCGTGCTGTTCGTCTACGGCCACACGCCTGAAAAGGCGTAGGAGCATGGTAAAGGCTCTGTTCTTCGACCTCGATGGCACGCTAGTAGACGGTAAACATGGGGTGCGGACGGTTTATCCCGAGGTTCAGGCTGAACTTCGGCGCATTCAGAGCCTAGGGCATAAGCTCTTTGTGGCTACGGGACGTCCGCACACCATGCTTACGCCCGACCTCTTCGAGCTGGGCTTCGACGGGTTCGTCATGGCCAACGGCGGGCACGTGGAGGTTGGCGGCAAGACGGTTCATCTCGAGCTTATGGGTCTGTCGGAGGCGCGCGCCGCGGCAGACCTGCTCGAGCGCATGGGGGTGGAGTACACCATCGACACCGCCCATCACGTCTACATCCGCTGCGAGTATGGGGCGCTGCGCAACTTCTTCAGCCACCATCACGACATCTTTACCTTCGACTTCGACCGTGAGGACGCCTTGGCGCGCGCCATCAAGCTCGAGGCCTTTCCCACGGATGCGGGACGTCAGGCCATTCGCGAGCGGGCTGCGCGCGAGATTGGCCCGGCGGTCTTCTGCGGAGACAACGGCACGGGCATGACCTTCGAGATGTACTCGCCGCGTCTGTCAAAGGTGACGGGCATCAAGAAGGTGCTTGAGAGCTGCGGCATCGCGCGCGAGGACAGCTATGCCTTTGGCGACGGCGACAACGATCTGGCCATGATTGAGTATTGCGGCTGCGGCGTTGCGATGGGCAATGCCACGGAGGCGGTAAAGGCCGGCGCGGATGTGGTGTGCGGAGCCATCAACGAGGGTGGCCTCGCGCGTGCGCTGCGGGAGCTGTTTCCCTAGTCTGAACTGGGACACTTCTGCCGGAGGCATCTGTCCCAAGTTGGACACTTCTGCCGGAGGCATCTGTCCCAAGTGGGACGAACGCCTCCGGCGGGAGTGTCCCAGTTCGGGCTGGCAGGCGTGCGCCGGGGGCTTGCCCCTTCCCGCACGCTCGTGTCCCCTAATTTCGATGCGTGATATGGATGCCTGCGGGCTTACTCGCCCTTTGCCTGGATGCGCTTGAGCGAGGCAATCATCAGCAACGTGCCGGCAACCGATGAGGCGGCGCCGATGCCAAGGACCGCGCGCACGGGCATGAGCGTGAACAGCCATCCGCCCAGGAAGCTGGCCAGAAGGCCGCCGACCGAAGAGGCGGTGGCAAAGACGGCTTGGCCCTTGTTGCGGTCTTCCTCGGCCACATGCTCGTTGGCAAAGTAGACGACGGCCGGCACGAGCGCGGCGTAGCTCAGCATCTGCAGGGCCATGGCGCCGTAGAACATGGGCACGTTGAACGTCATGAACGTGATGACGTGCTTGATGGAGTAGATGATCGAGGCGATGATCAGAATCCTGTTGACGCCCAGCTTGTTGAGGATGATCGAGAAGCCGAACATGATGGGCAGCTCAAGCATGGCGGCGATGAACATGGCGTTGCCCTGGACGGTCTCGACGTTGGTGGTCACGAACATGCCAATGACCTTGGCCATGTAGTTGTTGATGATGAAATGGCAGAAGTACATGAGGGTGAGCGCAATCACCACAAAGGTGAGGTCGCGATACTTGCTGAAGAACTGCAGGATCGAGATGGACTCGCCCTGCTCCTTGGGCTGCTCGTCGGTGGAAGCAAGCTCCTTGGGCGCATTGGGCATGAGGTTGACGGCAAGGAACGTGAGGATGGCGCCGCCTATGATCCACAGGGGCAGCGTCTTGGTGCCAAGGACGGCCCAGAGCCTGCCTACGACGTTGGAGCCCACTGCGTAGGCGGCAGAGCCGAGGCCACGGCAGAGGCCGTAGTTGATGACGCCGCCCGCCTTCTCATAGATGAAGGCCATGCCGTTGAGCAGGGGCATGCCGATGGTGGCGCTCATGAACGAGATGACGACCACCGGAATGATGAGCGGGGAGCCGGCCGGCAGCAGAAGCAGGATGAGTGCGCCAATGCCGCAGACGATCATGGAGCCCGATATGAACATCTTTTGGGTGATCTTCTTGCTGCGGTCGACGATGTCGCCGGCAGCCGGGCCCGCAAACACGCCTAGCAAGCTGATAGCCGACATGACGGTGCCGATGGTGCCGTCGTCAAAGCCGCTTTGCGAGAGGAAGTTGTACGCGTAGCCCATCGATCCGGCCACCATCAGCATGAATCCGATGTTGACCAGCGCGTACTTGAGGTTAAGGTGCTCGAGCTTCATGGCAGGCCTCCAAACGAAAAAGGGACCCTACCAGTATGCCACCTGACATGCCTCTTTTGGCACGTCGGGTGGCAAGTGTTGTGTTACAAGCTGGCAACGAGCGTAACTACTGCACGGGCTCCTGCCTAATGACGCGCATGACGGAGGTCTTGCCTGCCGGGGGCTCGCCGCCCAGCTCGTCGTAGGGGATGACGGCGCCCTCGCCATAAAGCTCAATCGCGCGCTCCTCGCGCGTGGGGGTCCGCTGTTTCGACCAGTTGTGCAGAAGCGAGTCGCGCGGGACCATGTGCACGGTCCAGAGCTGCGCCAGGCCGTCCAGAAGCTGGCGCTCCTTTCGGTCCTCGAGCCGTGCCGCGGCAATGTTGGCGAGCTCGTCGGCAAGCTGGCCAATGGGGCGGCCGTAGGGCCGGGCGCTCCAGCCAAGCTCGCGCAGGTCGTGCCAGGCGACCGCGACGCTGTCCTCGTCAATGGAGGCGAGGTCCAGAAGCTTCGAGGCTGCTTCGATGGAGTCGGACGAGGCGAAAAGCCCCTTCGCGAAGGCCGCGTATCCGCAGGCAAGGCGCGGGGGCAGCGCGTCGGCGCAAGCCAGCTCGAGCTGGCCGGTCCACCGCGCGTGGGGAAATGCCATCGAGGCTGTGCGCAGCGCCTCCGCAGGGCTGAGGTCGCGCTCCTCCATGAGGCGCCCCATGGTGTCGGAGCCCGTCGAGAAGGTGAGCCCGTCATCGCTGGTGAACACGATGGGGCGGATGCCCTCAAGCCAGCGCTCGTACGCCTTGAAGCCAAAGCCCTTGAGGAAGGTTCCCTCGGCCAGGCCGCAGCGTGAGCTGTCCACCTGGTCCCATACCAGCGTACGGATCATGCGCTTGGCCTCGACAGGCTCTTCTCCGCGCATGCGCAGGGTGTTGTCGGTGAGGAAGGCAAGCAGGGGAGCGATTGCCGCCGCAACCCGGTAGCCCGTCACGGCAAACTCCTCGCTTGATGCCATGGGCAGCAGGATCCGCGTGGCCGCCGTGCAACGCAGGGCATCGCGCGTGTAGCGACCCGTGCGCGAGAGGTAGGCGTTCAGGAGCGCATAGCGCGAGAGGGGAACGGCCACGATATCGGAGGGGGAGTCCACGTAGGGGTTGTATCCCTGGGCCACCAGGTCGACGTCGTGCCCCAGGGCAACGCAGGCAAGGTGGAACTGGCGGTCGAAGATGGCAAGGGCGTCAAGCAGGGTCGTGATGGAGGCGGCGGGCCCGACGGAAAGGGAGAGCTGGGCCCCAATGCCTACGCTCGCGCAGATCTCGACGGGCTCGTCGCGCCCCTCGATGGCAAGGATGCCCCGCAGGCCCACCAGGTGCCCGTCGACAACGACCTGCCCGCCCTCGTAGGTCTTTGCCAACTCGGCGAGGATGCGCTCCAGGCCGGTGTAGCCATCGTAGGGCACGGGCGTGCAAGAGCCGCGCTCTGTGGCAAAGCGCTCGAGCACAAGGGTCAATCCTGATGTTTGGGTGTATTCGTCGGCCTCGCCACGCGCCCTCGCCAGCGCCTCCTCGAGGGTCTGGCGATTCTTCTCAAGACGCTTGAGCTGCTCGGTTGTGCGAGTCCTGGTATGTTTTGCCACGTTTGCCCCCTTTGCGACGCCGAGAGCTGAGTTCATCTGTGGATAGTATGCCTCAAGTGACGAAGGGCTAGAATGATAACCACAGATTGCTGTCGCAACTCTTACGTTGCGTTGCGATGAGGAGGGGTCATGCCTCAGGACAACAGAACCAAAAACGTAGCAAAGAAGGTCCCGCTCAAGGTCTCCGGCACTTCTTCGCATAACCGTACGACAGAGGCGGGCGGTGACGATAACGCCCAGGCGCGCAAGGGTGCCATCTTCCTCGCTGGCGTCGTGGTGGTCTACATCGTCTACCTCGTGGTCACCGGCCAGATGGCAACGTTTCTCGAGGCGCTGGCGGGCGTCAACACCGCCTGGGTCCTCGGCGCGGCCCTTTGCTACGTCTTCTATTTCATCTTCGGTGTCGCTGCCTATGCCATCGCCGTCTACCTCGACCACGATTCTCCGGTGGGTCTGCGCGACCTCATGAGCGTCGAGGCATCAGGCGTGTTCTTCGGAAACCTCACACCCATGATGGCCGGCGCGGTGCCTGCACAGATCTACCGCCTGACGCGCACGGGGCTCGACGTGGGCGAGGCGAGTGCCACGCAGTTCACGCGCTTCATCATGTTCCAGCTGGGCGTGGTGCTCTTCGCCGCCCTGATGCTCGTTGCCAAGCTGCGCTTCTTCTTCGAGGCGTATGGAAACATCGTCGTGCTGAACCTCGTGGTGTTTGGCGTGCATCTGGCCGAGTGCATCGGCCTGTTTGTCATCTGCCTGTGCCCCAACCTGGTCATGCGCTTTGGCAACTGGGCCATCCAGAAGCTTATGAACCGCGGCCTGCTCAAGGACCGCGAGCGCTGGGACGAGATGGTCAACGTGCAGGTGCTCAAGTTCTCCGACGCCTTCAAGCGCGCGGCACAGGACCTTCCCTCCATGCTGCTCACGCTGGTGGTGACCATGCTGCAGCTGGCAAGCCTGTACATGATCCCGTGGTTCGTGCTCAACGCCTTTGGCAAGCAGGGCGATTTCCTCGAGTGCCTTGCTGCGGGCTCGATGGTGCAGATGGTTGCCTCCGCTGTGCCGCTGCCTGGCGGTACGGGTGGCGCCGAGGGTGGCTTTGTCATGTTCTACCGCCACATGTTTGGCGAGGCTACTTCGGCGGGCTTCCTCGTGTGGCGTATCGTGACCTTCTTTGGCCCCACCATTCTTGCGGCGCCTCTGCTGGGGCTTTCCACGCGCAACCGTTCGGTGAGCATCTACCATCGCACGCAGCGCATCAAGCGCAGGCTGCAGGCCCTCACGGGCAACGCGAGCGCTGGCCGCGGTGGGCACGGGCGCTCGGGCGCATCGGTGAAGATGAGCGGCAAGAGTGCCGACAAGCTGGCCGAACACCACCAGAAGAAGTAGGGATCAAGCTGTACGAAATTAGGGGACACGCCCGTTTTTGCCCCGCGGGGCAAAAAAGGGCGTGTCCCCTAGTTTCTTGCGCAGCTGGGCAAGTTACGCGCAGCCCCTGCAGGCAACGCAGGCCGATGCGGCGCTGGGCGCTGCGGCAAGGCCGCCGAGCGCCGTCTCCCTCAGGCTTGCGGGCAGGGCCTGGCCAACCTGGCGCATGGCCTCCACCACCTCGTCGAAGGGTAGCGGACTGGCAACACCCGACAAGGCGAGCTGTGCCGCACTCATGGCATTGGCCACGCCTGCGGCATTGCGCAGCTGGCAGGGGTACTCAACCAGGCCTCGCACGGGGTCGCAGACCAGCCCGAGCATGTTGGCAATGCAAATCGATGCGGCCTCCAGGCAGGTCTGCGGCGAGCCTCCGTGCATCTCGGTCAGCGCTGCCGCCGCCATGGCCGCGGCGGTTCCCACCTCGGCCTGGCATCCACCCTCGGCGCCGGAAACGCTGGCGTTCTGCGCAATGAGTGCGCCTATGGCTGCCGTGGTCCACAGCGCGTCTGTCACCTGCTGCTCGCCAAGGCCAAGAGCTTCGGCGCAGGCCAGCACGGCGCCCGGCACCACGCCAGCGGAGCCGGCCGTGGGTGCGGCCACGATCACGCCCATGTTGGCAGAGCGCTCCAGCACCGCCATGGCATAGGCGGTCGCTTGCGAGAGCGTCTGCCCGAGCAAGCCGCCTGAAAGCCGCTCGGAACCCTCTGCCACAAGCTTGGCCTGCCCGTCGAGCAGGCCTCCCAGCGAGCGCCCCGGGTTCTTGATCGTGGCGCTGACCTCGTCGCGCATGGTCTCCAGCACGTGGTTCATCTGGTCGTCGATGTAGGCGCCGCCGCGCAGTTCCGCCTCGCGCCTACGCATGACCTGCGAGATGGAAAGGCCTTGCTCCCGGCAGAGGGCGAGCAGTTCCGCGCCGCTTGAGAACGTGGTGTGCAGCGTCACGCTCTCCGCGGCGATGGCGGCGCCTGGAACATGGATGGAGGTGGCAAAGATCACGTTTGCCGCGTGCTGGATGCTCTCCACCACCCACTTCTCTACAAGTCCGTCCAGCTCGAAGACGCTGTAGGCGGTGCCCCCACGGTGGTTGCGGAAGGTTCGCATCGTGGCGATGTTGGTGCCCGACGCCGAGACGAGGGCCGTGAGCGTGGCCAGCACGCCTGGCCGGTCGTGATGCTCGACGAAGAGGGTGGGGTAGTCTCCGGTAAGGGTGACGGGCACGCCGTTGACGCGGCTGATGCGGATGCGGCCGCCACCAAGCGACTCGCCACGCACGCTCGTGCTCCAGCCATCGCCCTCCATGAGGACGTCAGCACTGTTAGGATGGTCGGCCACGCCGTCGGCGCCTTTGAGGAAGGTGACCTCCAAGCCACTGCGTTCGGCCAGGTAGAGCGCATCGCGCACGCGCTCGTCGTCGGTGTCAAGGCCAAGCATGCCGGCTGTCAGGGCGCGGTCGGTGCCGTGGCCCTTGCCTGTGCGCGCAAAGGATTCGTAGAGCGTGAAGGTCACGCGTGCGGGCATGGTTGGCGCAAACATGCGGGCAACCTGCGCTATGCGCACGGCGCCCGCCGTATGCGAGCTGGAGGGCCCCACCATGATGGGGCCGAGGATGTCAAAGGCTGAAGAGGTCATCATGAGACGCTCCCTTGACGATGGCACGAGGGACAGATAGTTCACAGGTTGATGATAGTACTCCTGCTGGCCCCGCCCCACGCAAGGGGAGCGCCCTATGGGTCGGTGAGAGGCTAGGCTATGCCGCAGTCTCGTGCCACCGCCGATCCGACGGAGGCCATCGCGTTCAGGGCGCCCCCATACGAGAAGCCGGACCCTCCGCACAGGACGACGATGACCACGGGATGGGAGCCCTCGGCGATGCCGCCGTCGTGCCGGACGGTGTCAAGCTCGCCGGTCTTGTGCGCGAAGGTGATGCCTGCGGGAAGACCCGCGCGGATGCCCTCCGTGTCCTGTTGCTGCCTGAGCGCCTGCATCACAAGGGAGCTGGCATCGGCGTTCACGAACTTGCCCTTGTAGGCCAGACGCAGTAGCCTTGCCACGTCGAGCGCGCACGTGTAGTTCTCTCTGCCAGCGGCAATGGCGTCGTAGTCCATCATCTTCCTGTTGAGGCGCGTCTGCGAGAGTCCAAGCGCGTTGGCATCGGCGTTGACGGCATCTATGCCCACGGCGTCGATGAGGATGTTGGCGGCGGTGTTGTCGCTGTTGTCGATCATGCGCATGAGGATGTCGCGATAGCTGATCTGGGCTCCCGCACCGTATCCGGCAATCACGCCGGCTCCGCCCACTAGGTCCGACCCCTTGAGCGTGTACGTCGCGTCGAGCGAGAACGTGCCTGCCTCCACCTGCTTCAGGAAGGTGTGGGCCACGATGAGCTTGATCATGCTGGCGGACACCATGGGCTGGGCGGCCCGGTACCCCGCGCGCGTGCCATCGGTGAGGTCGATGATCGAGATGCCCATGTCCATGCCGGAAGACTCGGCGATGGCGGTGACGTCCGCCCTCAGCTGGTTGGCAAGGGCGGCGTTGCCCTTCGCGGCGGTGGTTTGGGAGGTCTTTTCCACCGAGGCGCCCTTGTCCTTTGCAGGGGTCTCCTGTGCCGTGGCGTCGTCAGCCTTGGTGCTGCCGTCCGTGGCGTCGTCGGCCTCGGCCTGCAGGTCTGCGCCCTCTGCGCTTGTGGCCTCGCTTTCTGCGGGAGCCTGCGCGCTGGTCTTATCCGCGGCGCAAGAGGTCAGCGCCCCCAGGGTGAGGGCGCTGACGATGGCAGCTGTGACCATGGCAAGTTTCGTCTTGTGCATGGACGGCCTTTCGTTGTTAGGCGGCAAGCTGGCGTGCGCGTGCGATGCGCGCGAGTACGTGGTCTTTGCCGGCAAGGGCGAGGGTCTCGCCAATGCCCGGAGAAGCGGCACCGCCCACGACGGCAACGCGGATGGGCTGGAACACCTTGCCCTTGCCCATGCCGAGCTGCTCGGGCAGCGGGTCGAGCACGGCCTCAATGGCCTCGGGCGTCCACTGCTCGTCGGTCAGGCCTTCGAGCGCCGCCGCTGCGGCATCCAGCGCCTCGGCGGCACCTGCCTTGCCCAGCCACTTCTTCACGGCCTTCTCGTCGTAGACAAGCTCGTCGTCGGGCGTGTAGAGGAAGCGCGCTTGCTCAACCACGTCGGCGGACAGGGTCGTGCGGGGCTTGAGGGCGGCGGCCAGCAGGTCGTACCAGGCGGCGTCGTGCAGGCACTCGCCAGCCGGCTCGAACTCTGCGGCGTGGAGCTGCGGAATCAGGACCTTGTCGGCAAACTCCTGGTCGCTCATGGCATGCAGGTACTCGCCATTGATGAAGTCGAGCTTCTTCGGGTCCATGATGGCGGGGTTCTTCGACACGTGGTCGAGCGAGAACTCCTTTGCCAGGCGCTCGCGCGAGATGACCGTCGACTCGCCGTCGGGCGACCAGCCCAAAAGCGAGAGGTAGTTGACGAAGGCGTCGGACAGGTAGCCTGCGTCGCGGTACTCCTCCACGCTGGTGGCGCCATGGCGCTTCGAGAGCTTCTTGCCGTCGGCACCCAGGATCATGGAGATGTGGGCGAAGGTGGGCGTGGGGGCGCCCAGGGCCTCGTACACCATGATCTGGCGCGGGGTGTTGGAGAGGTGGTCGTCGCCGCGGATGATGTGGGTGATGCCCATGCGGGCGTCGTCC